>NZ_JBQCWB010000002.1:0-103976 GCF_051957775.1 Neisseria sp. P0016.S008 | reverse complement strand
AATACGGCGGCGAATGTGGTCAATACGTCCAACTCCGAAGTGAAAAACTATGTTTTTATCGCTTATGTAACATACGCTGTGGGCTTATTGATTTTGTTTACGCCCGTAATCGGTGTAATTTTGGCGTTTATCAAGCGCGATGAAGCGCAAGGCAGTATTTACGCCAGCCATATTGATTGGCTGATTAAGACATTTTGGGTGTCTTTGATTGGTCTGCTTTTAGGACGATTAACTATACTTATCTTGATTGGTTGGCTGATTCTGTTGGTAACTGCCATTTGGTTTATTTATCGCGTAGTCATCGGACTGATTAAACTGAATGAAGATAAGCCCATCTCCACTAAAGGATGGTTCTAGAGCATGGCATATTTGTTAGCAAGTATCGTTTGCAGCGTGTTGGTTTCCGTATTGCTGAAAGTGGCGCGCAAGCAAAAAATCAATATCGAGCAGGCGGTGGCGGTGAACTACATCGTTGCTGTCACTTTGACCATGCTGGTGTTAAAGCCTGATTTAAGCAATCCGCAGGTATTTTTGCCGACTTGGTGGCTTTTTGCGGCCTTGGGCATTTTGCTGCCAACCGTGTTTGTCATTATGGGCAAATCCGTAGATGCGGCAGGTATCGTCAAATCGGACGCGGCGCAACGATTATCGCTGTTTCTACCGATTGTCGCTTCATTCACGCTTTTTCATGAGCAGTTGACCGAAGGCCGTCTGATCGGTTTGGTATTGGCATTTACGGCACTGTTTTTCTTGCTTTGGAAAAGCGATGGCGGCAAGAAATCCGGCGGTCTCAGTACGCAAGTGATGCTGCTTTTGGGCGTTTGGTGCGGCTATGGTGTCATTGATATTTTGTTCAAACAAGTGGCGAAAAGCGGTACCGCGTTTGCCGGTAATTTGCTGGTGGCGTTTTGTTTGGCCGGTATCTTGATGTTTGGCTACCTGTTTGCCAAAGGAAGCAAATGGACTAAAGAGGGCATAGTGGGCGGTATGATTTTAGGCTGCCTGAACTTTTTGAATATTGTTACCTATATCTCAGCACACCAAATCATGAAGGATAATCCGACCTTGGTATTTGCCGGTATGAATATTGGCGTAATTGTTTTGGGTACGCTGATTGGTGCGGCAATATTTAAGGAAAAAATCAGCAGCATTAATGCAGCCGGTATCAGCATTGCTATTTGCTCGATAGCCTGTTTGTTTTACTGGCCGCAGATTCGTAGCTTGGTAGGCTAAAAATACTTAGGCCGTCTGAAAATTTTCAGACGGCCTTATTTTTATTATAAAATAGCCATTCATGCGCCAATTTGGCCGTATGGAAATTATTTTGCGCTTACGGGCGTTTCTATGTTAAACAAAGAAGTTGAACTCACACAATAATATCGATAGTTACATCATGAAACATATTCAAAAACACATTCAATGCGCCGTTCTCGGCATGCTGGTATTGTCTGGCTGTCAATCGTATCAGGAAGATCAAAGCCGCCGCAGTAAAATGGCTCAATTCGCGCTTAACCATCCCGTAGCTGCCCAAGTTATCGGCATGGAAGACGAAGGCTTAATCAATATGACCAGCAATGCCGCACGTTTTGCCGAGCGTTCAGGTTTGGACGACAAAGCAAACGGCGACAGCAGGGGGACACAAGTCAATGCCGTACGCCAAGCATTGTGGCAGGCGGCGATTGCTTCCAAATTTGACAGCATTATTGCAGAAAAAGCAGGTAATGCGCGTCTGACGGATATGGAATTGCGTGAAGGTAAAGACGACTACTTCAGCCGTTACCTTGCCGACCAAGCGGCCGATCAGCGCAACAACCGTATCGGCCGCAGTATCGGCAGTGCCAAGCCTGACAGCGATATGAAAACGCTGGCGGCAAGCATTTTGTTCTACTACAACAAAGTAGGTTTATGGACGGCTTCCGAAGTGAAAAACCGTTGGCACATCAAACAGGAAAAACTTTCAGACGGCCAGTATGCCGAGGCATTGAAAAATATCGCCAAATTGGATCAAAACGGCATGACCGAACAGGAGCGCAGCGGTTATAAAACTGATACGCTCAACGAAATCAAACGTTCGGTTAAGGCCATGCGTCAAGTCGAAGACTGATTTTAAGACTTCATCATTTAAAGGCAATTATTATGAATTTCCCTCCGCGTTATGTCTCAAACACCCGTATGCGCCGTATGCGTAAAGATGATTTTTCACGTCGCCTGATGCGCGAGCATACTTTGACGGCAGATGATTTGATCTATCCGGTTTTTGTATTGGAAGGCCAGAATCAGGAAGAGGCAGTGCCATCCATGCCCGGCGTCAAACGCCAAAGTTTGGACAAATTGTTGTTCACTGCTGAAGAAGCACTGAATCTCGGTATTCCTATGCTGGCTTTGTTTCCCGTAGTAACGCAAAACAAAACCGAGCTTGCGGAAGAGGCTTATAACCCTGAAGGCTTGGTGCCGACAGTGGTACGAGCCCTGCGCGAGAAATTCCCAGAGCTGGGTATCATGACTGACGTTGCCTTGGACCCTTATACCATTCACGGCCAAGACGGTTTAACCGATGAAAATGGCTATGTCCTCAACGATGAAACCATTGAAGTTTTGGTAAAACAGGCTTTGTGTCATGCTGATGCAGGCGCACAAGTCATTGCCCCATCCGATATGATGGACGGACGTATTCTTGCCATCCGCGAAGCTTTGGAAGATGCCGGACATATCCATACGCGCATCATGGCATATTCGGCAAAATATGCTTCAGCATTCTACGGTCCGTTCCGCGATGCTGTTGGCAGCTCCGGCAATTTGGGTAAGGCAGACAAGAAAACCTACCAAATGGATCCTGCAAACACTAACGAAGCCTTACACGAAGTCGCATTGGATATTCAAGAGGGTGCAGACATGGTAATGGTAAAACCAGGTCTGCCGTATCTGGATGTCGTCCGCCGAGTTAAAGATGAGTTCGGCGTACCGACTTATGCTTACCAAGTTTCCGGCGAATATGCCATGCTTCAGGCTGCCATTCAAAACGGTTGGCTGGATGGTGAGAAAACCATTTTGGAAAGCCTATTGGCATTCAAACGTGCCGGCGCTGATGGCATTTTGACTTACTATGCGATTGAAGCGGCAAAATTGTTGAAGAAGTAAAATAAAGAAATAAATCAAAAAAGCGGCAAACAGTGTTTATCCTGTTTAGCCGCTTTTTTGCATTACTTAAGATTGGCCCAATCATTATATTTCAGACGGCCTGGATACGAACAAATGTATAGTTATTAATAGATTAATTGAGATCTAAGTTACTGAATTTCAAATTATGCAATTTTGAAATTTATGGTTTGTTTTTAATAATATCGTCTGGTACCTAAGGCTTCTAATATGTTTTCAAGTAACGGCATGGTAATGAACGACAGTATCAATGAAGATATAATGCTTATCAAAATAATTTTATTTAAAAATTGAGCATATTGAGTTTTTGAAAAAGCCAAAGCCACAGCAATAATGAAATACAGTAATGTCATGAAAGGTGGGAACGCCAAGTAGTAAAAAGCAGCACTGCATATCACGCTGGATAAGATGATTTTGCTTAATTTGGACAGTTTCTCAAACTCAAGAGGCACGATAACTAGTGAAAGCACAAATGGTTTAAAAAATAGATAATTCATTTGTGTAAATAGTGGATCAAATGCCCAATATTCTTTTATGCGGACGTATTTCAAAAAAATAAAGGTATGTAGGAATATAGATAGTAATACACCATAGAAAATAACTTGTTTTCCAAGCTGCTTCTTAGAGTAGAATCCAGCAAGCCTGATAAAAGCAATGACAGCTGCAACTAAGCATAGACCCATTAGGAGGAAAAGGATAAATCCCATTTTTTCTCAATTTGTTATAAATATCGGTGGATTGAATTTTTAGTTTTCTTTAGAGTCCGACTAAGGTTTATTTTTTGAAAATCTAAAAAAATCTTGTATAGTAATTTTGACCAAATAAAGGCCGTCTGAAAAATAGCCTACTGATTTTTCAGACTAAGTAGCCTAGAAGGTGATCCGAATGTCCAATTATTGAATATTCAAGGAGGAATAGGGAAAATAAAGGGGAGATTTAGAACAAAACAGCTGAAATCCTGTATTTGGATCTCAGCTGTTGGGTAGAGTTTTTGCCCAGGCATAGACTTATTGATCCAATCGGATTGACTTACCTTTTATTTTGGTGCAAATACCTCCATCCTCTCCACATCGCACCAGTTTACCATTATCAATAGCTTTATTAATTTCTTCAACCCATTCTATACGTTTTATCTGGGTATTAGCTAGTTGAATAGAATAAACTATCGTACCTAAACATAATAGAGCAGTTAGGCCAAATAGGGTGATTGATGCTATTACCAAATATTTTAAATTTTTAGCTGATTGCTGCTGCTGCTTTTCAATTTCACGAGAATTTTCGAGCAACCATCTTCCACTTGTCTCCATTCTTTCGGTAAATTTATCTACAGACTGATTTATACCACGATGTACTTCTTCTGCTGCAGTTTGCTTAATAGTATCTACTGAGCGGTTCAAATCGGTAGTCGCTATATTCAATTCTTCGAATGCTTGTGAAATTAATAGTTCAGCATTTTTTGCCCGCTTTTCCGTTTGTCCAGCTAAAGCAATGATATTATCAGTCAGATGATCAATTTTTTGGTCTAGATCCATATGCTTTCCTTAGCTTCGAAATATACCTGAAGCCCTTGATTGCTCTTCAGCCAATCTCATACTTTCCTGTTCCTGAAGCATTTTTTCTGTATTTTGTTGTAAACCTCGATTAATGTTGGAAGCAAGTAGACTGTCTAGCGAATGTTGCATTGTTTTGTCGTCTGCTAATAATGCTGCAAAACCGTATTCACGGAATTCTTTAGAGGAAGCATTTGAAGCTAAAGGTTTGCTAAGATCAAGTTTATTTGCATCAGCATAAATAGTTTTATCGCTATGAGGATGTTTACCCTTATCTTGCATAAGATGCATTGACCGACTATCGAATATAGATTTTGGAGTAGGCGCACTATTAATAAGCTCCTTAATCTTTTCCTGATCTCTATCGTATTTTTCTGTCATGTTACGCAGGATTTTCATTTTTTCAAAAAGATTGGCATTCGCAAAACTAGCTGCAGCAAATAAAGTTTTTGAGGTAGCTACATCACCTCGATAGTCTGAAATCATAAATTTATTTGCTTCAGCAAGTTGGCGAGCACGAGTGTAATTATGTTCAGACAGGATCGAATCTTTACCCACAAAATGATCAGATGAGTGAGTTTTATATGATCTTGCTGCTGCAGTCACTGCATGGTAAGCAGACGTATTGCTTTTATTGTTATAGCCAGATTTTTTTAATGGTGCAAGATCGTCTTGTTCGGCTAGAATGATAACTTTGCCGTAATGCGGATTAGCAGAAGAGACGGCATCTGCAGCTTTAACGTAATTAGTTACATCACCGTTACCCTGTCGCACACCATGCATACGGACAGCGCCATATGCATTAAAGGTTACTCCTTCATGACCAAAGCGATATGTTTGAATTTGAACGTGTGTCCCACCGAGTGAATGTCCGGTATGGGTAACAGAAGGTTTGGGTAAATATGGGCGATTACGATGAAATTCTTCTGCTTTTGCAATAGCCATGCGTGTTAGTTTTTCTGCATCGGCTGATTGATTATTCATACTTCGGGTAACCATTTTTAAGTCTGTATACCCATCACTCAAATCATTAAGACTGATTAAGGTTCCTCGATGGGCAGCGATAAAGTCATTGGTACGGACATCTTGATATACAGCACCATAATATCCAGTTTTCGGATTATTCCATACAGCAGCCACTTTATATTCATTACCTCCGATTTTAATAGTTTCGTTTCCTTTGGTAACGGAGCGTGAGATATAAGCATCTACAGCCAAATCGGCATATTGTTGTCTGGTAATTGTACTCATGGTTGAATTTCCTCTAAAGAAACGGTAATGCTGAATTTTTCTTTGTCTTGATCTGGATTATATAGCTCTGATGGTGTTATGCCGTAATGAGTAGGATCATCAATATTAATAGTACCGTCTTCTTTTTTTGAAAAAGGATATGGTCGTGTTGAGAAGTATTGTGTCAGTGATTTTTTACTCAGTAGTTTTTCCAATATATCGCTAAAATTAAATCTAGTTTCTTCTGGTTTCCCCGTTGCTGATAGTGAAAATCCAAATCCTTCAGGGTTCCAGTGACAAACTCCGTTACCAAAGTAGTCTTCATTTAAAACAGCATCTGCATATATAATGGATTCATATTCAAACTCATTGATTTGATGGATATCAAACTGCACATTTTTTTCAGGATGGGCGGGAGCTCCTTCAATTTTATTGATAATGTATGTGCAATCCTCAGCTTTATAGCCAACACCCATCTTTCCCATGAGTTTTAAGGGGCCTGGAGCATCATTAATTTTAATTTTGAGGCGGTATGCCTGTTTAGGCTGAGGATTTAAATGAAATTTGGCTTCTGTCTCTTGTTGAATACTCATACTGTTCTCCGAATTACTACAAGCACTTATGCTGGAAATTGAAAGCAGGGCTGCAGTCAATAATACGGTCATCGGTTTCATTAGATAGTCCTATTGGAATAGAGAAGATAGTCCGAAGACTGGTGCAGATGGCTTTTTATTTTACACGAATAAACTAGTGAATCAACATATTAATCATTTTGGACATTTCTTTATTGTCGGGAGAAGGCATTTTTAAGAAGCCTTTGATAGGAAATTATTGTTTTGTGGACACACTTTTTTGCAAAGGTCTCGGCTTGTGCGGTTTGCTGGAAGAAAGTGCTCATGAGAAATCCCCTAAATGTCTTGGTGGGAATTTAGGGGATTTTTGGGAATTTTGCAAAGGTCTCAGGCCGTCTGGAAACTGCTGCAGACGGCCTTTTAATTATATACTAATAAATTTGCGAACTAACTTATTGATTATTTCAGAATGCGCAATATATTTTTCTACTATTGGAAAATCATAATATTTTAATTAAAGTTAGGAATTGAGCATCCTGCTGATTGAAGAATTCTGCATTCTTTTGCCCCTTTTTTGATACAACGGCGCAGAGCATCATCTTCCGTTTCTCCAGGGGAAGCTCCGCTGCCAGTAGTTACAAAATATTTCCCTTCTAATTTTCCTTCTGCTACGGCTAAACAACCATTCTTGATCCACGTAACCACTTTACAGGGAGTGTTACGGCTACCTTTTTGACACTGCTCAATCGCTTTCTTTTTGGCCATATCTAAAGATATTTGATTTATGGCTCCTCCAAAATGTGCTGCTTGACGACTCAAAGCCAAAGCCCCATATAAGGAAGGAAGTTCGACATCAACATTATAATAAATGATTTCTGTGGGTGGAGCAGATCTATTTTTAGAACCGCAATTTGGATTATATCCATATTGACACAAGGTAGGGTCGTTTTGCAGGGCGCCTCTTGTGGCATCATAGGCATAAGCATTAAAGCTTAGTAAGCCTAAAAAAATAACAATCATTTTTTTCATTATGATTTTTCCTGTTGTTTAGTGGTGGCTACACCCGCCGTGGGTTTCACGCAAAGCTTCGGCTGCTTGTTCATCTGCATGGTAGCTGGAACGAACCATTGCGCCGATGGCGGCATTGGTAAAGCCCAATTCGTATGCTTCTTTTTCAAAAACTTTGAATTGGTCGGGCGTTACATAGCGCAAGACGGGCAGGTGGCCGTCTGAAGGTTGCAGATATTGGCCGATGGTAATCATCTCGATATTGTTGGCACGCATATCGCGCATGATTTCGCGCACGTCCTCGTCTGTTTCGCCCAAGCCGACCATGATGCCGGATTTGGTCGGAATATGGGGCATCATTTCTTTGTAGCGGCGCAGAAGCTCGAGGGAATGTTGGTAGTTGGCACCCGGACGGGCTTTTTTATACAGGCTTGGATGGGTTTCCAAGTTGTGGTTCATCACGTCGGGCGGCGTTTCTGCCAAGATTTCCAGTGCGATGTCCAGACGGCCGCGGAAATCGGGAACAAGGATTTCGATTTTGGTATTCGGGCTGGTTTCGCGGATGGCTTTAATGCAGTCGGCGAAATGTTGGGCGCCGCCATCGCGCAGGTCGTCACGGTCGACGGAAGTGATCACGACATAGCGCAGGTTCATGGATTTGACGGATTCGGCCAAGTGTTTAGGCTCGTCAGGATCCAACATGTTGGGGCGGCCATGGCCAACGTCGCAGAACGGGCATCGGCGGGTACAAATATCACCCATGATCATGAATGTGGCAGTACCCTTGGTAAAGCATTCGCTGATGTTTGGACAAGATGCTTCTTCGCACACGGTATGCATTTTTTGTTCGCGAAGAATGTTTTTGATTTCAAAGAATTTCTTGCCCGGTAATTTGGCGCGGATCCATTCGGGCTTTTTCAATTTTTGTTCCAATGGAACAACTTTAATCGGAATACGTGCAGTTTTGTCTGCACCTTTTAGTTTGATGCCGCGTTTGGGGTCGTGTTTTACTTCTTCACTCATGGTGATGTGTTCTTTCTGTCGTTATAAAGGCCGTCTGAAAAGCTGATTGCGGCCTTTATGGCCTAAGGGCTTGTGGGTTCAGAGGGGCTGTTAAAGGATGGCGTTGGGGCTGAATATTTTCAGACGGCCTTATGCCAGCTCTTTTTGTAAATGCTTGGTCAGTTTGTCTGCAACTTCTGCCAAGCTGGGTGCCGGAGAGACATAGTCGGCAATTTGGGTCATTTCCATACCGGCATAACCGCAAGGGTTGATATGGGTGAACGGACTTAAATCCATGTTCACGTTGAGGGCCAAACCGTGGTAAACAGAGCCGTCTTTGATACGCAGGCCAAGGGAAGCGATTTTACGCTCGCCGACATAAACGCCGGGGCGTTTAGGGTCGGCTGCTGCTTCGATGCCGTATTCTGCCAAGGTAGCGATGATGCTGTTTTCAAGTGCGGAAACGATATGGCGGACACTGGTTTTACGGCGTTTGAAATTGATCATCGTATAGACGACCAGTTGACCGGGGCCGTGATAGGTAATTTGACCGCCTCTGTCGATTTGGACAACGGGAATATCGTCGCGGATGAGGAGGTGTTCGGGCTTGCCGGCCAAGCCTTGGGTAAATACGGGCGGATGTTCGACCACCCATAGTTCGTCTTCGGTATTTTCGTCACGCGAGGCATTAAATGCCTTCATGGCTTCGAAAGTCGGCAGGTAATCGACCAAGCCTTTGTGCACGATTTTCATTACAGCACCACTTTTACCAATTCGTGTGCAGTCAGGTCGCGGTAGATATTGTCGAGCTGCTCTTGGTTGTCGACATTTACTTTGACGGTTGCACCGGTGTAGTTGCCTTTGCTGCTTGGGCGCGTAGTAATGTGGTGCGGCTCGGTATCGGGAGCATGTTTGCGCACGGTTTCCAAGATGGCGGATTCAAATTCCGGATGAACCGCGCCCATGACTTTTACAGGGAAGGTGCAAGGGAATTCAATTAATGATTTTTTTTCGGTTGAGTCTGTCATGGTTTACTACCTTGTTTGGTTAGCCAGGGCCGTCTGAAAAGTTTTCAGACGGCCCAAAATCCGATATATTTTATCGTAAACGTCCATATCGGGCTATTAAAAATGATGTTTTCGAAAATAGGTGCGGATAAGCTGTTTTCAAGTCTTGAAATGGAGCGCTTCAGCCCAATTTTGAGCTACATTCTGATTTAACAATGATTGAGATTATTAACTATGCCGACAAAAGACAAATATTTCGAGGAATACAGTGCGCTGGCTACTTTGCCTTTACGCGATGTCGTGGTGTATCCGCATATGGTATTGCCGCTGTTCGTCGGTCGTCCTAAATCGATTGCGGCCCTTGAGGCGGCAATGGCCAATGATGATCCGGTTTTCCTGTTGGCCCAGCTTGACCCTAATACAGAAGACCCTAAAGCCGAAGATTTGCACCAAACTGGTACTGTTGCCCAAGTTTTGCAGGTTTTGAAGCTGCCTGACGGTACCGTTAAAGTATTGGTAGAAGGTATCCGTCGTGCGCGCGCGTTGACGGTTGATGAAACAGGAGGATTGTTTTTGTCTCATGTTGAGGCGATTGATGAGAATAGCGACAAGGACAATCCTGAAATTGAGGCCTTGCGCCGTACTCTGCTGACTCAATTTGAGCAATATGCGAAGTTGAACAAAAAAATCCCTGCCGAAGTTATCAGCACCATCAGCAGTATCGATGACAACAGCCGTCTTGCCGATACTATTGCCGCGCATTTGCAGCTGAAATTGGAGCAGCGTCAATATGTGCTGGAGACTGCCGGCATTGTTGAGCGTTTGGAATTTCTGCTGGCTCAGTTGGAAGCCGAACTCGACATCATGCAGGTTGAGAAACGCATTCGTGGCCGTGTGAAACGTCAAATGGAAAAATCCCAACGCGAGTATTACTTGAATGAGCAAGTGAAAGCGATTCAGAAAGAGTTGGGTGAAGAAGACGAGCGCGGCGAGCTGGATGCGCTGGAAAACAAAATCAAAGAAGCAGGCATGAGCAAAGAGGCTGAAGAAAAATGTCTGTCTGAATTGAAAAAACTGAAAATGATGCCGCCGATGTCTGCGGAATCTACCGTCGTGCGCAACTATATCGATACTTTGCTTGAGCTGCCGTGGAAGAAAAAATCCCGTGTCAGCAAAGATATTGCCAAAGCTGATTTGATTTTGAATGCCGACCACTATGGTTTGGAAAAAGTCAAAGAGCGCATTTTGGAATATTTGGCCGTTCAAAAACGTATGGACAAGCTCAAAGGCCCGATTTTGTGTCTGGTTGGTCCTCCGGGGGTGGGTAAAACTTCCTTGGGTGAGTCGATTGCCAAAGCGACAGGCCGCCAATATGTGCGTATGGCCTTGGGCGGCGTGCGTGACGAAAGCGAAATCCGCGGCCACCGCCGTACCTATATCGGCTCTATGCCGGGCAAAATCCTGCAAAACATGGCGAAAGCGGGTGTGAAAAATCCATTGTTCCTTCTTGATGAAATCGACAAGATGGGCAGCGATTTCCGTGGCGATCCGGCCAGTGCTTTGCTTGAGGTGCTGGATCCTGAGCAAAATAACAAGTTTGCCGACCACTATGCCGAAGTCGATTATGATTTGAGCGATGTGATGTTTATTGCCACTTCAAACAGCTTGAATATCCCGACTCCGCTGCTTGACCGTATGGAAATTATCCGTCTGTCCGGTTATACGGAAGATGAAAAAATCAATATTGCCATGCAATACCTTGTGCCGAAACAAATGAAGCGCAATGGTGTGAAAGAGGGCGAGTTGGTGGTTGATGAAAGTGCGGTGCGCGATATTATCCGTTATTACACCCGCGAAGCCGGTGTCCGCTCGTTGGATCGTGAAATTGCCAAAATCTGCCGCAAAGTGGTAATGCAGGTTACTTTGAATGAGGACAAGAAAAAAGCGTCCAAATCCAAAACAGTAAGCAAGGCCAAGCCTAAAGCGATTAAAGTTACTGAGAAAAATCTGCATGACTATCTAGGCGTGCGCCGTTTCGACTATGGCGTGGCCGAAAGCGAAAACCGCATCGGTCAGGTAACCGGTCTGGCTTGGACTGAAGTCGGTGGCGAGTTGTTGACTGTTGAGGCGGTTGCCTTGCCGGGCAAGGGTACGATTCAATGTACCGGCCAACTGGGCGATGTGATGAAAGAATCAGTATCGGCCGCATGGTCGGTTGTCCGTTCCCGTGCCGAATCAGTGGGTCTGGCTCCTGATTTTTACGAGAAGAAAGACATTCACGTCCATGTGCCGGAAGGTGCGACGCCGAAAGACGGTCCAAGCGCAGGTATTGCCATGACTTTGGCGATGGTTTCTGCCTTTACCAAAATTCCGGTGCGTGCGGATGTGGCGATGACCGGTGAAATCACTTTGCGTGGCGAAGTGTTGCCGATCGGCGGTTTGAAAGAAAAACTGCTGGCTGCTTTGCGCGGCGGCATCAAGCATGTATTGATTCCGAAAGACAACGTCAAAGATTTGGAAGAAATCCCTGAAAATGTCAAAACCGGTCTGACCATCCATCCGGTCAAATGGATTGATGAAGTGTTGGCTTTGAGTCTGGAAACTCAGCCTGAGCAATGGGTTGCCGAATTGGCAGTTGCCGAGACCGTGCAAACTCCTAAGACAAAGTCAAGAACAAAAGCAACCAAGCATTAAGTTGGCCGTCTGATGTTGCAAAAAATGTGGTTTTGCCCTGAATGCCCCAAAAATAGGGCAATTCCACATTTTTTACTTGACATGATAATTTCAGAATTGCTATAAAGTGCGTATGTGCTTTGAAAGCGCTCAAGCCCCGAGTATTCGGGCATTTCATCATTTTTTACGATAGGAAGGGACTAATTGTGAACAAGTCTGAATTGATCGAAGCAATTGCTCAAGAAGCCGGCATTTCCAAATCTGCTGCGCAAAAAGCTTTGGATGCTACTACTAATGCCGTAACCAATGCGTTGAAAAACGGCGACACTGTTACTCTGGTCGGTTTCGGTACTTTCTACGTCGGCGAACGCGCCGAACGTCAAGGCCGCAACCCTAAAACTGGCGAGCCTTTGACTATTGCTGCTGCTAAAACTCCTAAATTCCGTGCCGGTAAAGCATTGAAAGACGCTCTGTAATTTAGAGTCTTTCCCTGAATGGGAATAAAAAACCGATTTGATTCGGTTTTTTATTTTGAAGGCCGTCTGAAAGTTTTCAGACGGCCTTTAGTTTGTTGAGTGTATAAAAAGGCTGAAATCCTAATGATAAAAGGATTTCAGCCTTTTTAGTTTATCTTGTTACATTTGACTTTTACATTAATAAGATTTATCATTAGCAAAGAAAATAACAATACTTAAAACAAACCGCACTTATCGAAAGAAGAGGCAAATAGCCACTCATAACCAATCTTTCAAATGTGCCACACATTCATCATACTTCTCACGTTTTTTCAATAATCTATTTTTAAAACAAAAAGAAAAGAGAGACTTATGTCTGCTGTTCCTTTGTCGCGCCTGAAAAAAGGCGCAGTCGTACATATTGATTCCATTGCTCCCAATCCTGTTTTTGGTGATTTGGATACCTTGGTAACCCGTCGTCTTGCAGATTTGGGTTTTTCCAGCGGAATGCCGTTGCAAGTGATTGCAGTGGGTGGTTTTGGGAGAGGCCCGTTTGCGGTACGTTTGGGTAACCAATCTCAATTTTCCCTGCGTTCGGAAGAGGCCGGGAAGATTATGTGTCGTATCGTTGAGGCCGTTTAAGGCCGTCTGAAAGAATAAGGAAAAATGATGGAACTAAGCTATTTTGCCTTGATTGGCGCGCCAAACTGCGGCAAAACCGTTTTGTTCAACGGTTTGACCGGCTCACATGCCAAGGTTGCCAATTATCCGGGCGTAACTGTCGATAAGCGCGAGGGCGCCTTCCTCGACGACGAGGCCGTCCGCATTATCGACCTGCCGGGCACATACAGCCTACGCACGACCAGCCCCGACGAAGCGGTGGCGAAAGATGTAATGGTAGGCAAGATGGGCATTCCGCCCGATGCCATTATTGCCGTTGCCGACGCGACCAACCTGCGTATGACCCTGCGCATGATTTTGGAACTGAAAACGCTGGGACTGCCTATGGTGGTGTCGCTGAATTTGAGCGACGTGGCCCGCAAAAGGGGCTTGAATATCGACGCGGCCAAACTGAGCGAGTTGTTGGATGCACCTGTTTTGGAAACAGTTGCAGTGAGCGCGTCGGGTGTACAGGCTGTACGCGAAGCCGTGGCGAAGCTGCCGCGCAAACGCTCTTTCCCCGCAAACCCCGCCTCTGCCGAACGCACGCTCGATGCGCTGGATAGCGACAAACTTTATCAAGAAGTCGAATCGATTTTGGCACAAGTGGTACGCACCCAGATGACGCTGCCCGCATGGCACAAAAAACTCGACGACATCGTGCTGCACCCCGTCTGGGGCATGATTATGCTGCTGGTCATCCTGTTTATGGTGTTCCAAGCGGTTTACACATGGGCGGCGCCGATTATGGACGCCATCGAAGGTGGCTTTACCGCGCTGGGCGAATGGATAGGCGCCAACATGGAGCCGGGCATCCTCAACGATTTGCTGGTCAACGGCGTCATTGCCGGTTTGGGCAGCGTGTTGGTGTTCCTGCCTCAGATTACGATTTTGTTTGCCTTTATCCTGCTATTGGAAGACTCAGGCTATCTGCCGCGTGCAGCCTTCCTGCTGGATAACATCATGGCAAAAAGCGGTTTGTCCGGCCGTTCGTTTATTCCCCTTTTGTCCAGCTTTGCCTGTGCCGTTCCTGCCGTGATGTCGGCGCGTACCATTAACGACCCGCGCGAACGCCTTGTTACCATCGCGGTTGCGCCGTTGCTGACTTGTTCCGCACGTTTGCCGGTGTATGCGCTGATTATCGCCGCTGTTATTCCTGACCGTACAGTGGGTGGGATTTTCAACCTGCAAGGCCTGACATTGTTTATTCTTTATATCGTAGGCATTCTGTCGGCCGCATTGGCAGCGTATATCATGAAACGCTTGGCGCGGATGAAAGGCAATGTGCAACAATTCCCACTTTTGATGGAATTGCCGACTTTCCGTACGCCTAACTTCAAACACATCATGACCAGCTTGTGGGATAGGGTAAAAGCCTTCCTGAAACGCGCGGGTACCATCATTTTTGCGTTGGCCGTGGTTCTGTGGGGCTTGGTAAGCTGGCCGCAACCGCCTGAAGGCGCAACCGGTGCCGCCATCGATTACAGCTTGGCAGGTACGCTTGGTCATGCTATTCAGCCGTTTTTTGCACCTTTGGGTTTTACTTGGGAAATGTGTATCGCCATGATTCCGGGTATTGCCGCGCGCGAAGTGGTCGTTGCCGCATTGGGTACCGTTTATGCCGTCAGCGCGTCGTCTGAAGATGCCGTACAAAACGCATTAATTCCCATCATACACAACAACTGGGGCTTGCCGACCGCCTTTGCCTTCTTGGCTTGGTATGTGTATGCTCCGATGTGTGCCGCGACTTTGGCCGTAATTAAACGCGAAACCAAATCCACGAAAAATATGCTTATGATTACAGGCTATTTGTTCCTGATGGCTTATTTTGCCGCATTCGTGGTTTACCAAATTTCTTCAAGGATACTATCATCATGACTCAATATATTATCGTCGGCTTGATTATGCTCACTTGCGTATTCTTCCTCTTGCGAAAATTCGTGTTCAAACCGAAAAAACGCGACTGCAGCAGCGGCTGTGGCAAATGCGGTGGTTGCGGTTAAATATTGATAACCAGAAAGAATAAAGGTCGTCTGAAAAGAGGTTTCAGACGACCTTTTTAACGCAAACCGTTATAATAACGCCCCATCCATTTACACAATACATTCATTCCATAAAGTCATGAAAACCTTGCTCCAACTCCAAAGCGCTGCACAAAATTTCGCCGACCACTATAAAAACCAAACCGACGAACGCCGTGAAAAAGACACCTTTTGGAATGAATTTTTTGCGATTTTCGGCATAGACCGCAAAAACGTCGTCCACTTCGAATATGCCGTTAAAGACCCGAGCAACAACACCCAATTTGTCGATGTCTTTTGGGAAGGCATCTTCCTGGCAGAACACAAATCCGCCAACAAAAACCTAGCCAAAGCCAAAGAACAGGCGGAGCGTTATTTGCAGGAAATCGAGCGCACCAAGCCGTCTGCATTACCTGAATATTACGCCGTCAGCGATTTTGCCCATTTCCACCTTTATCGTCGCGAGCCTAAAGAAGGCGTAGAAAACCAATGGCAATTCCCGTTGGAAGCATTGCCCGAATACATTACGCGCGGCGTTTTCGACTTTATGTTCGGCATCGAAGCCAAAGTCCGCCAAATTCAAGAAGAAGCCAATATTCAAGCGGCGACGGCCATTGGCAGACTGCACGATGCCTTGCAGGAAGAGGGCATTTACGAAGAACACGAACTCAGGCTCTTCATCACGCGCCTGCTTTTCCTCTTTTTTGCCGACGACAGCGCCGTTTTCCAGCGCAACTACCTCTTTCAAGACTTTTTAGAAAGCTGCAAAGAGGCCGATATGCTTGGCGACAAGCTCAATCAACTCTTTGAATTCCTCAACACACCCGACCAAAAGCGCAGCAAGACCCAAAGCGAAAAATTTAAAGGTTTCGAATACGTCAACGGCGGCCTTTTCAAAGAACGCCTGCGCACTTTCGACTTCACCGACAAGCAGCACCGCGCCTTAATCGACTGCGGCAATTTCGATTGGCGCAACATCAGTCCAGAAATCTTCGGCACGCTCTTCCAATCCGTCATGGACGCACAAGAGCGGCGCGAAGCAGGCGCACATTACACCGAAGCCGCCAACATCGACAAAGTCATCAACGGCCTTTTTTTAGAAAACCTGCGCGCCGAATTTGAAGCCGTCAAAGCCCTCAAACGCGACAAAGCCAAAAAACTCGCCGCCTTCTACCAAAAAATCCAAAACCTGCAATTCCTCGACCCGGCCTGCGGCTGCGGCAATTTCCTTATCGTTGCCTACGATCGCATCCGCGCCCTTGAAGACGACATCATCGCCGAAGCCCTCAAAGACAAAGCAGGCGGCTTATTCGACAGCCCGTCCGTCCAATGCCGTCTGAAACAATTCCACGGCATCGAAATAGACGAATTTGCCGTTCTTATCGCCCGTACTGCCATGTGGCTCAAAAACCACCAATGCAACATCCGCACGCAAATCCGCTTCGACGGCGAAGTCGCCTGCCATACGCTGCCGCTCGAAGACGCCGCCGAAATCATCCACGCCAACAGCCTTCGAACACCTTGGCAGGCGGCAGACTACATCTTCGGCAATCCGCCCTTTATCGGCTCGACCTACCAAACCAAAGAGCAGAAAAACGACCTCGAAAGCATCTGCGGCCATATCAAAGGCTACGGCCTGTTGGATTACGTCTGCAACTGGTATGTCAAAGCCACCGGCATCATGGCGCAGAATCCCCAAGTTCAGACGGCATTTGTCTCCACCAATTCCATCTGCCAAGGCCAGCAGGTCGAAATTCTCTGGGGCAGCCTTTTGAACCAAGGCATCGAAATCAACTTTGCCCACCGTACCTTCCAATGGACGAGCCAAGCCGCAGGCAAAGCCGCCGTCCATTGCATCATCGTCGGCTTCAGCCGCAAACCGCAAACGTCGTCTGAAAACGGCAGTGCAAACACTTCGGAAATTTCCGCCTTGCCCAAATACCTCTACGACTATCCCGACATCAAAGGCGAACCCGTAAAAAACGTTGTAGCCAACATCAATCCTTATCTGATTGATGCGCCCGATTTGATTATTGCCAAGCGCAGAAGCCAAATCAGCGGGGAAAATGAAATGGTTTATGGTAATAAGCCGACCGACGGCGGCAACCTTATCCTTTCAACCGATGAAAAAGAAGCGTTGATTGCCGCCGAACCCTTGGCGGAAAAATACATCCGCCCCTTTGTCGGCGCAGAGGAATTTATCAACGGCAAAACCCGTTGGTGCTTGTGGTTTCACGGCGTATCCGATGTCAAACGCAACCACGACCTGAAACAGATGCCCAAAGTTCAAGCCCGCATTCAGGCAGTCAAAGCCATGCGAGAAACTAGCAACAAAGCCGCTACGCAAAAAAAAGCGGCCACCCCGTGGCTCTTCGACGAAATCCGTCAGCCTTCAGACGGCAATTATCTTGCTATTCCCGAAGTATCATCGGAAACACGTCGTTTCATTCCTATTGGTTTCTTATCTTCTGAAAATATTGCCAGCAATAAACTTTATATGCTCGCAAGTGATACGCCGCTTTATCATTTTGGTATCCTCAACTCTACTATGCACAATGCTTTTATGCGTACCGTTTCAGGTCGTCTAGAAAGCCGCTATCAATACTCCGGTGGCATTGTGTACAACAACTTTCCCTTCCCAGAAAGCTGCCGTAAACCCGACGATGACGAAACTGCCTGTCAGGAAACCTCGGGCAAAAAAGGCAAAACGCCAAGGTCGTCTGAAAACAATCCCCTCCGTTCCGCTATCGAAGCTGCCGCCCAAGCCATCCTCGACATTCGCGAGAAATACCGCGCCGATGCGCTTGCTGACGATCTGCCTCCCCCTACGCTCGCCGAACTCTATGCGCCCGACGCAGGCTATCCCGACCTCGTCAAAGCACACGCCGCCCTTGACAAAGCCGTAGATAAAGCCTACGGCTACAAAAAAGGCAAAAACACCGACGACGAGGCAGAACGCGTCGCCTTCCTGTTTGACCTATACCGAAAGGCAATAGAAAGCCAAAATACCAAACCGCCTAAAAAAACTAAATAAAGGCAAACGGCAAACCCGACTTGGTTTACAGTCAAACCTGATTCGCCGGAAATATTGGTTTTTCCTCATCTCATTACTTCACAACAAAAAGGCCGTCTGAAAACCAAATTCCGGTTTTCAGACGGCCTCAATCATTCAAAACTTTCAATAAACCATTATTTCAACGCTTCCAACAGCTTTCCGTGTATGCCGCCGAAACCGCCGTTACTCATCACCAAAATATGGTCGCCTGCTTCGGCATTTTTCACGATTTCGGCAACAAAGGCATCGAAGTCTTTGCCCACATGCAGCTTGCCGCCTAAAGGTGCGAGGGCTTCGGCGACGTCCCAGTCCACGCCGCCAGCGTAGCAGAACACTTGGTCTGCATCGTTTAAGCTTGCGGGCAGGGCGGCTTTCATGGTGCCGAGTTTCATGGTGTTGGAACGAGGCTCGAGGACGGCGAGGATGCGTGCGTTACCGACACGTTGGCGCAGGCCTTCGATGGTGGTTTCGATGGCGGTCGGGTGGTGGGCGAAGTCATCGTAAACAGTGATGCCGTTCACCGTGCCTTTGATTTCCATACGGCGTTTGACGTTTTTAAATGCACTCAAAGCTTCGCAAGCCGTCTGAATATCGACTCCGGCATGGCGTGCAGCGGAGATAACGGCGAGGGCGTTCATGCGGTTGTGTTCGCCCATCAGTTCCCAAGCGACGTGTCCAACCGTTTCGCCGTGATGGCGTACGTCAAACGAGCCGTCGGCATGGACGGTACCAACCTGCCAGCCTTGTTCGGTACCGAATTTTTCTACGGGCGTCCAGCAGCCTTTGTCCAAAGTATCTTGCAGGCTTTGCTGCTGGCCGTTGCAGACAATGAGGCCTTCAGACGGCACGGTGCGTACCAAATGATGGAATTGTGTTTGAATGGCGCCCAAATCGGCAAAAATATCGGCGTGATCAAATTCCAGATTGTTCAAAATGGCGGTACGCGGACGGTAGTGTACGAATTTGGAGCGTTTGTCAAAAAAGGCGGTATCGTATTCGTCGGCTTCGATGACGAAAAACGGCGATTTGCTGTTCGGATCTTGGCGTGGCGTTTGCGGCAGACGGGCGGAAACGCTGAAGTTTTCCGGTACGCCGCCAATCAGGAAGCCCGGTGCGAGTCCGGCATATTCTAAGGCCCATGCTAGCATGGAGGCGGTAGTCGTTTTGCCGTGTGTGCCGGCTACGCCGAGTACCCAATGATGGTGCAACACGTTTTCAGCCAGCCATTGCGGGCCGGAAATATAAGGCAGGCCTTTGTTCAAAATGGCTTCAATCACATCCATGCCGCGTTTGGCAACATTTCCGATAACGTAAATATCGGCTTTAAATTCGTCTAATTGAGCGGCATCAAAACCTTCGTGTACGTCAATGCCCAAGGCTTCGAGCTGGGTGCTCATCGGCGGATACATCTTTGCGTCGCAACCGCTGACTTTAAAACCTGCTTCTTTGGCAATAGCCGCTACGCCGCCCATAAATGTGCCGCCGATACCGATAATGTGGATGTGTTTCATGATAAGACCGTCTTGGAAATGAATTAATTTTAAAGCCGTCATTATAACGGAGTTTGGATAAAGGGGTCGTCTGAAAAGTAAAGCGGCAATAAGAATGGGGAAAAATATGGGGGATTTGATTTTAGAAGTAGGGCGTTGAGGTTTTTAAGTATGGGATTGGGTAATTTATTTTTTGGAAAGAGTTATTTGATACGGTAAAGTCGTTCATGAAGGCCAAGGGAAGCATTGCCTTGAATTCCTCCATACTTGATGGCGTGAGGTTTTCGGTAACCGGTTTATTTGGATAGACTTTAGAAAATGGATGGTTGTTGTTATTAAAATAATGCCGTCTGAGAAATAAGTCTTGATTAAAACAAGTCATGACTTTTTTCAGACGGCATTTGTATTCTGTGTTTTGAGATTTCTATTAAAGCGCTGCTTCTGAGCGTTCACCGGTACGGATACGGATAGCCTCTTCAACCGGATAAATAAAGATTTTACCGTCACCGATTTTGCCGGAATGCGCGGTTTCCAAGATGGCATCAACAGCTTGATCAACTTTGTCATCAGCCAATACCAATTCAATTTTCACTTTAGGCAGAAAATCGACTGCGTATTCTGCGTCGCGATAAATTTCCGTATGGCCTTTTTGGCGGCCGAAACCTTTGACTTCGCTGACAGTCATGCCGGTAATGCCGATTTCAGTCAGGGTTTCGCGTACATCGTCAAGTTTGAAAGGTTTGATAATAGCTTCGATTTTTTTCATATTGAGTCTCCTTATTTGCGAAAAGGCCGTCTGAAACATTCAGACGGCCTTTGTTCCATCAAGTTCGTTCAAATTTTATTTGAGTGAACTTATTTCTTTTTCTGAGCAGGCAGGTCGGTACATACGCCCAATGCCACTTCCGCAGCCATACCGATGGATTCGCCCAGGGTTGGGTGTGGGTGGATGGTTTTACCGATATCGGCTGCATCACAGCCCATTTCAATCGCCAAGCAGACTTCGCCGATCATATCGCCGCCGTTAGGGCCAACGATACCGCCGCCGATGATGCGGCCGGTTTCAGCATCAAAAATCAGTTTAGTGAAACCATTGTCGCAACCGTTGGCAATCGCACGGCCGGAAGCAGCCCATGGGAAGTTGGCTTTGGTGATTTTGCGGCCGGAGGCTTTGGCAGACAACTCGGTTTCGCCAACCCATGCCACTTCAGGAGAAGTGTAGGCAACGCCCGGAATAACGCGTGCGTCGAAGTAGGCTTTGTGGCCGGCACAGTTTTCAGCGGCAACGTGACCTTCGTGAACGGCTTTGTGTGCCAACATCGGTTGACCGACGATATCGCCGATGGCGTAGATGTGCGGCACATTGGTGCGCATTTGTTTGTCCACTTCGATGAAGCCGCGATCAGTTACAGCAACACCAGCTTTCTCAGCGCTGATGAGTTTGCCGTTAGGCGCACGACCGGCAGCTACCAGTACGGCATCGTAACGTTGTGGTTCTTTAGGCGCATTTGCACCTTCGAAGGTAACGTAAACGCCGTCTTCTTTCGGCTCGACTGCAACGGTTTTGGTGTTAATCATGATGTTGTCAAAACGGTATTCGTTTTGTTTTTGCCATACTTTCACCAAATCGCGGTCTGCACCTTGCATCAGACCGTCCATCATCTCAACAACGTCAAGACGAGAACCCAGCGTGCTGTAAACCGTACCCATCTCAAGGCCGATAATACCGCCGCCGATAATCAGCAGCTTGCCCGGTACTTCTTTCAGAGCCAAAGCACCGCTGGAATCGATGATGCGCGGATCTTCAGGGATGAAAGGCAGTTTGGTTACGCGGCTACCTGCTGCAATGATACAGTTTTTGAAGGCAACGATTTTTTTCTCGCCGGTAGGAGTCGCTTGCTCGTACACGTCGCTGGTCGTCAGAGAAACTTCCAAGTGGTGCGGATCTAAGAATTGGCCGTTACCTTGGATAATGTCTACTTTACGGCCTTTAGCCATGCCTGCCAAACCGGTAGTCAGGCGGGAAACAACGCCGTCTTTGTAAGCGCGCAGCATGTCGATATCGAGTTCAGGCTCAGGGTATTTGATACCGTTGGCAGCCAAGTGGCGTACTTCATCGATAACGGCAGCATTGTGCAAAAGGGCTTTGGAAGGGATACAGCCGACGTTCAAGCAAACGCCGCCCAAAGTTTTGTAACGTTCAACGATGGCAACTTTCAAGCCTTCGTCAGCAGCGGCAAATGCAGCAGAATAACCGCCAGGGCCGCCACCCAATACAACTACATCGTATTCAGCATCGGCAGAACCGCCAAATTGTGCAGCTTGAGGAGCTGGAGCAGCAGCTTTAGGGGCTTCTTGTGCAGGAGCAGCTGGTGCTTCGGCTTTAGGAGCGTCAGCCGCACCTTCGGCTTCAACGACTGCAATCAAGCCGCCTTCAGAGATTTTGTCGCCCACTTTAACTTTAACTTCTTTGACTACGCCTGCAACTTCGGCAGGTACGTCCATAGTGGCTTTATCGGTTTCCAAAGTAATCAGGGTATCGTCCACAGCAATGGTATCGCCCACATTTACTTCAACCGCAATAATATCTACGTTTTCGTGACCGCCAATGTCGGGCACTTTTAATTCAACTAAGCTCATGTCTAATCTTTCTGAATGATGTTCGGACTTCTTTTTTCAGACGGCCTGAATAAAAAGGCCGTCTGAAAATGCTCGGATTACAGAGTAATGCGGCGGAAGTCTTTCAACAGGTTAGCCAGGAATACGGTAAAGCGCATACCGGCGGCACCGTCGATGACGCGGTGGTCGAAGGACAGGCTCAATGGGCACATCAGGCGAGGAGCGAATTCTTTGCCGTTCCAAACAGGTTTGATTTGGGATTTGCACACGCCCAAGATAGCAACTTCAGGAGCATTCACGATCGGTGTGAAGCCTGTGCCGCCGATACCGCCCAAGCTGGAAATAGTAAAGCATGCGCCTTGCATTTCTTGTGGTTTGAGCTTGCCTTCGCGGGCTTTTTTAGATAATTCGGTCAGCTCTTGGCTGATTTGTTTCAAGCCTTTTTGATCTACGTCTTTGATTACTGGAACAACCAAGCCGTTTGGTGTATCGGCTGCGAAACCGATGTTGAAGTAGTTTTTCAGCACCAGGTTGTCGCCATCCAGAGAAGCGTTGAATTCAGGGAAAGCTTTCAGCGCAGCAACAGAGGCTTTAATGATGAACGCTAACGGAGACAGTTTCACGCCTTCGCGTTCCCATTCTTTGTTCAGCTGTTTGCGGAATTCTTCCAATTCGGTCATGTCCGCTTCTTCGTGTACGGTAACGTGAGGAATCACAACCCAGTTGCGAGACAGGTTTTGACCGGAGATTTTCTTAATGCGAGACAGTTCTTTAACTTCGACGCTGCCGAATTTAGAGAAGTCAACTTTAGGCCATGGCAACAAGTCCAGACCAACGCCCAAAGAAGCAGCGGCAGGTTTGCCTGCACCGCTTTGCATAACGGATTTAACGAAGGCTTTAACGTCTTCGCCCATGATACGGCCTTTCAGACCGGTACCTTTGACTTGGCCCAAATCTACGCCCAATTCGCGAGCCAGTTTACGAGCAGAAGGACCTGCGTGAGCTTTGGCAAATGCAGCTTCGTCGATTTTGGCAGCAGCAGGAGCAGCAGGTGCAGGCGCAGCGGCTGGTGCAGCAGGAGCTGGAGCGGCAGCTGGTGCAGGTGCGGCAGCTTGAGCGGCAGGAGCTGGAGCTGCAGCAGCAGAGCCAGCAGTTTCTACTTCGATGATGGCGGATCCTTCGGATACTTTGTCGCCAACTTTCAGGAATACGGCTTTAACCACACCAGCTTCGGTACATGGTACGTCCATAGTGGCTTTATCGGTTTCCAAAGTAATCAGGGTGTCGTCAACGGCAACAGTGTCGCCGACTTTAACTTCAACAGCAATAACGTCTACGTCAGAGTGACCGCCGATATCAGGTACAACAACTTGTACGGTAGCGCCACCGGCAGGAGCGGCTGCGGGCGCAGCAACTGGAGCAGCAGGAGCTTCTGCTGCAGGAGCCGGAGCGGCATCAGCAGCGGCAGCACCGGTTTCAACGGTCAGAATAACGCCGCCTTCAGAGATTTTATCGCCAACTTTCACTTTAACTTCTTTCACGACGCCGGCTGCATCAGCAGGCACATCCATAGTGGCTTTGTCGGTTTCCAACGTAATCAAGGTGTCGTCAACGGCGATGGTGTCGCCCGCTTTGACTTCTACGGCGATGATGTCGACGTTTTCATGACCGCCGATATCAGGGACTTTGATTTCTACGATACTCATTTGAGTTCCTTTAACATTTTCAGTTTGATGCCGTCTGAAAACTGTTTCTTACGGCATCGGTACAGTTTGTTCAAGCCATTCAAGCATTCGGTTTCCAGACGGCCTGATGTCTGAATAAAGCAAACAGGCCGTCTGAAACATCAATTAGCGTTTCCAGCTTGGAGCCACATCGGCATTAATGCCGTATTTTTCAATGGCTTGCTGAACGGTTTCTTTGCTGACTTTGCCTTGCTCTGCCAATGCGCTCAATGCTGCCACGGCAACGTTGTAGCGGTCCACTTCGAAGAAGCGGCGCAGGTTGGCACGGCTGTCGGAACGGCCGAAACCATCGGTACCCAAGACATGGTAGTCGTTCGGGATGTACGCGCGGATACGGTCGGCATAGCTGCGGATATAGTCGGTAGCGGCGATAACCGGACCGTCATGACCTTGCAGTTGTGAGGTAACGAAAGGCACTTTTTCAGCTTCCAGCGGATGCAGGCGGTTGAAACGTTCTACTTCGATGGCGTCGCGGTGCAACAGGTTGAAGGACGGGCAAGACCAAATGTCTGCTTCTACGCCGAAGTCGGCTTTCAGCAATTCGGCACCGGCAATCACTTCTTGCAGGATGGTGCCGGAACCCATCAATTGAACTTTCTTGTCGCCTTTGTCACCGGTTTTCAGCAAGTACATACCTTTCAGGATGTCTTGTTCCACGCCTTCAGGCATGTCAGGATGAGCGTAGTTCTCGTTCATCAGGGTGATGTAGTAGAACACGTCTTCGTTATTGGCATACATACGGCGCAGACCGTCTTGTACGATAACAGCTACTTCGTATTGAAAGGTCGGATCGTAAGAAACACAGTTCGGGATCAAATCGGCTTGAATGTGGCTGTGGCCGTCTTCGTGTTGCAGGCCTTCACCGTTCAGTGTTGTACGGCCGGCAGTACCACCCAACAGGAAGCCGCGTGCGTGCATATCGCCGGCAGCCCATGCCAAATCGCCGACACGTTGGAAACCGAACATAGAGTAGTAAATGTAGAAAGGAATCATCGCAAAGTTGTTGTTGGCGTAGCTGGTTGCAGCCGCGATCCAGTCAGCCATTGCGCCTGGCTCGTTAATACCTTCTTGCAAGATTTGACCGTCAACAGATTCTTTGTAGAACATCAGTTGGTCTTTATCTTGAGGGGTGTATTGTTGACCTTTAGGGTTCCAAATACCATATTGGCGGAACATACCTTCCATACCGAAAGTACGGCTTTCGTCAGGAACGATAGGTACAACGCGTTTGCCGATTTTTTTGTCTTTCAGCAGAGTAGACAGGATGCGTACGAAAGCCATAGTGGTTGAGAATTCACGGTCACCGCTGGATTTCAGTTGGGCATCAAATGCTGACAGTTCAGGCACTTCCAGAACGTCTTGGGTAGGGTTGCGTTGAGGCAGGTAGCCACCCAAAGATTCGCGGCGTGCGTGCAGGTATTTGTATTCTTCGCTGTCAGGAGCAAAAGTCAGGTAAGGCAGGTCGCCGCTGTCGATTTGCTCGTCAGTTACAGGAATGTCAAAGCGGTCACGGAATTGTTTCAGAGACGCTTTGTCCATTTTTTTTGCTTGGTGGGCAACGTTTTGACCTTCGCCGGATGCACCCATACCGTAACCTTTAATGGTTTTTGCCAAGATTACAGTAGGTTTGCCGTCGGCGTGGTTCACTGCGCGGTCGTAAGCGTTGTACACTTTTTGAGGGTCATGACCACCACGGTTCAATGCCCAAATTTGCTCATCGGTCATATCGGCAACCAATGCTTTCAATTCAGGGGTATTGAAGAAGTGTTCGCGAACGTACGCACCGTCTTTGGATTTGTAAGTTTGGTAGTCACCGTCCAAACATTCTTCCATGCGTTTGCGCAGGATACCGTCTTTGTCTTTTGCCAAGAGGCGGTCCCAACGACGACCCCAGATGACTTTCACAACATTCCAGCCGGCGCCGGCAAAGTTGCCTTCCAGCTCTTGAATGATTTTGCCGTTACCGCGTACTGGGCCGTCCAAACGTTGCAGGTTACAGTTGATAACGAATACCAAGTTGTCCAAGCCTTCGCGTGAAGCCAGAGCAATAGCACCTTGGCTTTCAGGTTCGTCCATTTCACCGTCGCCACAGAATACCCATACTTTACGGCCTTTGGTTTTAGCCAGGCCGCGAGATTCCAAGTATTTCAGGAAGCGTGCTTGGTAAATCGCCATCAATGGGCCAAGACCCATAGATACGGTTGGGAATTGCCAGAAGTCAGGCAGCAGGTGAGGGTGAGGGTAAGAAGGCAGACCTTTACCGTCAACTTCTTGACGGAAGTTGTTCAGCTGGTCTTCAGTCAGACGGCCTTCAACGAACGCGCGTGCGTAGATACCAGGAGCAACGTGGCCTTGGAAGAATACTAAATCGCCTTCTTCGCCTTCGCCTTTAGCTTTCCAGAAGTGGTTGAAGCCGACTTCGTACATAGTGGCGGCTGATTGGAAAGATGCAATGTGTCCACCCAATTCCAAATTTTTTTTACCCGCGCGCAAAACGATAGCGGCAGCGTTCCAACGGACGAATGCACGGATGCGGTGTTCGATGTTTTGGTCGCCAGGGATGCCTTTTTCGTCTTCAACGGAAACGGTGTTCAAGTATGGAGTAGTGGTGCCGTGAGGCATACGGATGCCTTTGTCACGGCTGTATTTGACCAAACTTTCCAGCAGGTATTGAGCGCGCTCACTGCCTTCATATTCTAAAACAGAGCTTAACGCGTCTAACCATTCTTTGGTTTCAATTGGGTCAACATCGTGTAATTGGGTGGACATAATATCTATCCTTGTGTTGAGTGTTTTTCAATGACGGAGTATTACTCCGATATTTTCGTTTGTGAACAAATGTGAGTTAAAAACGAAAATTCCTAGAGTCAAATTCGAAAAAGTCTTAATTACTGTAATGTTTTCAATACGTTATAACCGTTGATGAAAAATCAGAAAGAATTGAACTTTTTGCGAACAGGCTAATCTGCAAATGCTATCAGTAATTGGGCAAACTGGCAAATCATGCTGTAGATATTGATAGGATGTAGAGGTTGAAATTAAGACTTTTTAAAAGAGTTATGGAGCTTGTTTTTAGTAATACAGTAAAAAGTATCAGATATTTGAGTAAATAGATTCGAATACGAAAAATATTTTTTAAATTTTGTTGTAAATTGAAAGTTTAGATTGGATTTAGGGTTAGAAAGGGAAAATTTATATTATCTGATTTTTTACAAAGAGAATAGGCCATCTGAAGACTTTAAAAGAGATTAAGAGAAAATGGGATTTGAAATGAAGATTATTGAGGAAGGATAAATGAAAAAATGACATGTACAGGCTGTTTAGTTCTGACATGTCATTTGTGTAGGAAGTTAGAATTTCAGACGGCCTTTAAGCAGCAGAGGCTTTTTGAGCGAATTGCTTCCATTGAGCCAAAAGCTCTTTAAGAACGTCTTGCTGTTCATGTCCATGTTGGATGGCTTCTTGCAACCAGAAACAAGCATTGTTGATGTCTTTTTCTACACCCATGCCGTGATAATACAGACAGGCAAGATTATATTGAGCCATCGTGTCTCTTTGTTTGGCCGCTGCTTCAAACCATTTTGCAGCTTGGGCATAGTCGACAGGTACACCTTGTCCGCTGTAATACATCATGCCAAGGTTAGTTTGGGATTTGCTGTGTCCACGTTCTGCGGACTGATGGTATAGATCCAGTGCTTCAGCGTAATTCTGTTGGCGTTTTAAGCCATAGTGCGCTGCAAATGCCAGCTTATACAAACGTTCAGCTTCCTGACGTTGGAGGGCGATTTCTTTCGTCAGCTCATAGTTTTGCTGGTTATTCAATGCGCTGTCAGACAGAAGTTTTTGGTAAGCGACAAGATTACCTAAATCGGCCGAGCGTTGATAATATTGACGTGCGGTGTCTGCATCAACTGCTCGTCCCAATCCGTAGCGATGGATATCACCTAAAAGGCGCAAGCCTTCCGGATCATTTTGATCCGCAGCAAATTTAGCGTGCTGATAGGCTTTTTGAGGGTCTCGTTCGGTGTTTTTGCCCATTAGATAGATTTCGGCAAGTGCTACATGCGCATTACTATCACCTTGTTCAGCAGCTTTTTCAAACCATTCCAATGCTTCAGCAGGATTTGATGCGGCTAAGAGTTCAGCAAGAGAAGTTTGCGCAGGAACAATGTCGTAATCGGCGGCAATACGCAAATGTTCGATTGCTTTTTCAGGGTTTTGTGCAACACCTTGCCCCAATTTGTATTGAAGGCCGAGTTGCCAGTGTGCCGCAATAAACCCCTGTGCAGCCGATTGCTGATAAAGTTTATGAGAATATTCCAAATCAGGAGAGCTGGAATATTGGTAATGTTGGGCTAAGAAGTATTGTGCCTGAGGATTTTGTTGTTCGGCAGCTTTCAATGCCCATTTGATTGCTTCTTGGTCATTGCCATTATCTGAGTATAAACGCATCAGGCGCAGCTGGGCAGGGGCTAATCCTTCTTCGGCAAGCTCTTGATAGGCTGAAATAAGCGTTTCTACTTCTGCACCGTTATTTTCTTGTAATTGGAGAAGATTATAGCGGGCATAGGGATGGCCGGCTCTTGCTGCTTGTTTTAAATATTCAATTGCAATTGCCAAATCTTGTTCGTTTTCGTGGTTTTCGAACAGGCATCCTGCCAGTTGAAATGCAGCCTCAATATGCCCGGCTTCTGCTGCTTCGCAGAGCAATGGGATGGCTCGTGCAAAGTCAGGTGGGTCTTGAGTGATTAATTTTTCTGCTAGCAGAAAAGATTCTTCATATTGTTGAGCATTCATCGGTTTGCTTTTATATTTTGTGAAGGATTAAGAATAAAATTATTGGCCGACAAGGTGCGGCCGTTATGATTTTGTAATTTTGAGGTTATTTACAAAAACAGACAACCGTATTTGTATTTTTATAATTAGAATAATGGAATAATTTGTTTTATGCTGCATAAATACAACAGAAGGGTGTGATAAAGTGGGTTGAGAAAATACTTCTGTTGTTTATTCAGTTTAAATTATTCATCGTCCGGTTTTTTACGCCATAAAACAAGTAATTTGCCAATATGTTGCACCAGTTGAGCACCCAGTGTTTCACACAGAGCATCACAAATTTCAATACGTTCAGCACGATCATCGCCAAAAACACGGACTTTAATCAATTCGTGCGCTGTCAATGCGGCATCGGTTTCTTTGATGACCGAGTCGGTCAAGCCTTGTTGGCCGATCATAACGACAGGGTGGAGGTGGTGTGCTTGGGCTTTCAAGGCCAAAATTTCTTTGGTGCTTAATTTGTTGTCGCTCATATCAATAAGTATCCAATTAAAAAGAATAATGGCTATATTGTACGCGATTTAGAACATTTACGGGGGAAATAACGTACAATGCTGATTTTAACTTAAGCATTTCAAATCAAGATGGCTGTACGCTCAAAATCTTCAAAAGCATGGCTGCATGAGCATGTCAACGATCATTATGTCCATATGGCACAAAAGGACGGATATCGTGCCAGAGCGGCTTATAAATTATTGGAAATTAATCAAAAAGATAAATTAATCAAACCAGGTACGGTTTTGGCAGATTTGGGCAGTGCGCCGGGAAGTTGGTCACAGGTTGCAGCCAAGCTGGTCGGTAAAACTGGGGCTGTGTTTGCTTTGGATATTTTGCCGATGGATGCTATTGAAGGCGTGTCATTTATTCAGGGCGACTTTAGGGAAGATGCTGTTTTGGAGCAGTTTGAAGCCTTATTGGATAATCGTCCGTTAGATCTTGTAATCTGCGATATGGCACCCAATATGTCAGGCAATGCCGTAACAGACCAGGCACGCAGTTTTTATTTGTGTGAACTGGCTTTGGATTTTGCCTCCCAACATTTGAAAACCGGAGGCAGTTTTTTAGTGAAGGTGTTTCAAGGCGCGGGTTATCAAGAGTATACGGCGGCTATGCGTGAAATTTTTGCCAGTGTACAAACCCGAAAGCCGGATGCTTCCCGCAATCGTTCCAGTGAGATTTACCTATTAGGTAAAAATAAACGCTGACAATGTAGGGTGGGTGCTTTAAAATTCTTTCCCTTGATTTTATTTATTTTGTAACCATGGAGCCTGTTCAGTGGGGAATACCATTAAAAACATATTAGTCTGGGTAGTGGGTGGTGCTATGCTTTTAGCAGCATTCAATGCGCTCAGCGATAAGCAGGAAGATAAACAGCAAATCGAATATTCTCAATTTATTCAGCAAGTTAATAGTGGCGAAGTATCCAATGTCAATATTGAAGGATCTGTTGTCAGCGGCTATCTGATTAAAGGTGAGCGCACCGATAAAACTTCCTTCTATACCAATGCGCCTTTGGATGACAACTTGGTTAAAACACTGTTGGACAACAAAGTACGCGTCAAAGTGACTCCGGAAGAAAAACCAAGCATGTTGGCCAGTCTGTTTTACAGCCTGTTGCCTGTTTTGTTGTTGATTGGTGCATGGTTCTACTTCATGCGCATGCAAAGCGGCGGTGGCGGTAAAGGCGGCGCATTCTCTTTTGGTAAGAGCCGTGCACGTTTGTTGGACAAAGATTCCAATAAAGTGACTTTTGCCGATGTTGCCGGTTGTGATGAGGCAAAAGAAGAAGTACAAGAAATCGTGGATTATCTGAAATCGCCTAACCGTTACCAAAGCCTGGGTGGTCGTGTACCGCGCGGTATTTTGTTGGCCGGTAGCCCTGGTACGGGTAAAACATTGCTGGCTAAAGCGATTGCTGGTGAAGCCGGTGTGCCATTCTTCAGTATTTCAGGTTCTGACTTCGTAGAAATGTTTGTCGGTGTCGGTGCGAGCCGTGTCCGCGATATGTTCGAACAGGCTAAGAAAAACGCGCCATGTATCATCTTTATCGATGAAATTGATGCTGTCGGCCGTCAGCGCGGTGCCGGTTTGGGCGGTGGTAATGATGAGCGTGAGCAAACGTTGAACCAATTGTTGGTTGAAATGGATGGTTTTGAAAGCAACCAAACCGTTATTGTGATCGCAGCAACCAACCGTCCTGATGTACTTGATCCTGCGTTGCAGCGTCCGGGCCGTTTTGACCGTCAAGTCGTTGTTCCATTGCCTGATATCCGTGGCCGTGAGCAAATCTTGAAAGTACACGCTAAAAAAGTACCTTTGGATGCATCCGTAGATTTGACTTCTTTAGCACGCGGTACCCCTGGTTTCTCAGGTGCGGATTTGGCAAACTTGGTCAATGAAGCAGCTTTGTTTGCCGGCCGTCGCAATAAAGTTAAAGTCGATCAAAGCGACTTTGAAGATGCTAAAGACAAAATCTATATGGGTCCGGAGCGTCGCAGTATGGTGATGCACGAAGATGAAAAACGTGCGACAGCCTATCATGAGGCCGGCCATGCAATCGTAGCGGAAAGCCTGCCATTTACCGATCCGGTTCACAAAGTAACCATTATGCCTCGTGGCCGTGCACTGGGTTTGACTTGGCAGCTGCCTGAGCGTGACCGTATCAGCATGTACAAAGACCAAATGCTGAGTCAGCTCTCAATCTTGTTTGGTGGCCGTATTGCTGAAGATATTTTTATTGGCCGTATTTCTACCGGTGCATCTAACGACTTCGAGCGTGCAACTCAAATGGCACGCGAGATGGTAACGCGTTATGGTATGAGCGACAAAATGGGTGTGATGGTTTATGCTGAGAACGAAGGCGAAGTATTCTTGGGTCGTAGCGTAACCCGATCTCAAAATATTTCCGAGAAAACCCAACAAGATATCGATGCGGAAATCCGCCGTATTTTGGATGAGCAATACCAAGTCGCTTACAAAATCTTGGATGAAAATCGCGATAAGATGGAAACCATGTGCAAAGCACTGATGGATTGGGAAACCATCGATCGAGACCAAGTTTTGGAAATTATGGCCGGTAAACAGCCTAGCCCGCCTAAGGATTACAGCCACAATGTCCGCGATGACAAAGTAGAAGAGCCTGAAGCACCTGTTGCTGAAGCTGCTGAACCTGTTGAGCAAAATGAGGTTCAGAATATTGAGTCAGTAGAAGCAGACAAAACAGATAAATCTGTATAAGGTTTGAAACAGAAAACGGTAGCTTTTAAGCTACCGTTTTTATTTTGAAGATAATCTAAAGGCCGTCTGAAAATTTTCAGACGGCCTGATTTTATTTGGTTAATTACAAAACAGCCAAGGCTGCTTCATAGTCAGGCTCGTTCGCAATTTCAGAAACCAACTCAGCGTGGAGAACTTGGTTTTGCTCGTTCAAAACCACCACTGCGCGGGCAGTCAGGCCGCGTAATGGGCTTTCTGTCAGTGTAACACCGTAATCGTTAGAAAAGCCGCTGCGGAATGTAGAAAGTGTCACTACATTTTCCAAACCTTCTGCACCGCAGAAACGGGCTTGTGCAAACGGTAAATCGGCAGAAATACACAAAACGACGGTATTGTCCAAAGACGAGGCACGTTTGTTGAAAGTGCGGACGGACTGGGCGCATACGCCGGTGTCAATGCTGGGGAAAATATTCAGTACTTTGCGTTTGCCTGCAAAGTCAGCCAATGATTTCTCAGATAGGTCTGCCGCTACCAATGTGAAATCAGGTGCAACTTGGCCGATGGCAGGCAAATTGCCGTTTGTAGAAATAGGTGAGCCTTGGAAAGTAACTTGGGCCATGATTCAGTCCTTGTGTCAGGGGAAAATAGGATGGGTAGGGTTTTAGTAATGGCGGCGACGGAAATAGAACATGCCTTCGCTGTCAATTTCTAAAATATAGCGGCCGTTTTGTACGGCGGCATAACCGCTTTTGCCTTCGGTATAAGGTTGCAAAGCAGCGTGTGAAATCAGATAGTCGGTCAGTTTGCTGCCGTCTTGGGCAATATTGTCCACCATTTTTGCAAAGGCAGTGTGGCAGACACCGTTGGCTGACCAGCCGGCTGAAACGCCTTTTTCATTTTTTTCCATGCATTGGCCGCTGATGACTTCTAAGTCGGTAGGGTGCTTGCCAATCAGATTGATGACGCCGCCCTCTATGCCGTTAATCGGGTAGGTGCGTTGTTTTTTACCTTCTTTCGTTTCGCCTTCTTGAGCTGTACCTAAATCCAAACCGGCTATGGCTTGTTCATCGATATATTTAACTTTGAAGGTAGGCTTGGGCGCTTTGCCTGAAGCAGCATCATTGGCTGCAGTATCTTCAGATTTACCGCCGCAGGCAGCCAATGAAAGGCTGAGCAAGATAAGGGGAAAGGTTTTTTTCATATGAGAAACCCTAGAAAAACGATTATATTTCAAATGATAAACGATATTATGGCCGTCTGAAATATTCAGACGGCCTTGCTATTATTTCAACGGACGAATACCTACTGCATCGCGTACTTTATCCAACAATTCGCGTGCTTCTTTACGCGCTTTTTGTGCGCCGGCCTGCAAAATGTCTTCAATTTGAGAGGGTTTGGCTGTCAACTCGTTGTAACGCTCGCGCGGTTCTGCGAGTTCGGCATTGATTTTTGCACCCAAGAGTTTCTTGGCCTCACCCCAAGCAAGGCCTTCGGCCAGCATTTGCGTGAACTCGGTAGTTTCAGACGGCGTGGAGAAGGCTTTGTAGATTTCAAACAGAGGACTTTCATCAGGCTGTTTCGGCTCGCCGGGCTCTTTCATATTGGTGATAATTTTGTTAACCGATTTTTGGGTTTTCTTGTCGTTTTCCCAAAGCGGAATGGTGTTGCCGTAGGATTTGGACATTTTGCGTCCGTCCAAGCCGACCAAGAGTTCGACGTTTTCGTCGATTTTTACTTCAGGCAGAGTGAAGAGTTCTTTGAAGCGGTGGTTAAAGCGGCCGGCAATATCGCGTGCCATTTCAACGTGTTGGATTTGGTCGCGACCGACTGGAACTTCATGGGCATTAAACATGAGAATGTCGGCAGTCATGAGGATAGGGTAGCTGTACAGGCCCATTTCCACGCCGTGATCCGGATCTTCCTGACCGTTTTCAATATTTGCCTGTACTGCGGCTTTATAAGCGTGGGCGCGGTTCATCAGGCCTTTTGCGGTGATACAGGTCAGAATCCAGTTCAGCTCCATGACTTCAGGAATGTCGCTTTGACGGTAGAAAGTGGTTTGTTCCGGATTAAGTCCGCAGGCGAGCCATGTGGCGGCAACAGCTTGAGTAGATTGATGAATCATTTCCGGCTCATGACATTTGATGATGCCGTGATAGTCGGCTAAAAAGAGGAATGATTCGGTATTTGAATCTTGCGCTGCGCGGATAGCCGGGCGGATGGCACCGACATAGTTGCCCAAGTGTGGAATACCTGTTGTGGTAACGCCTGTTAAAACTCGTTTTTTGCTCATGAAAGTATCCTTCGGCACAAAGGCCGTCTGAAAATAAATATGGTGCCGATTATACCTGATTATTCTTGATTTTTCAGACGGCCTTTTGAGCAAAGGGTAAATGGATAATAAAAGTTATACACATAAATTTATAAAAAATAAAACTTTATAAAACAATAATATAGTAAAAACTGTTAATTAATTGAGTAAATAGCTATTGAGTTATCCACATTTGCGCTTATATAAGCTCTAACAGAATATATTTGAAGAGGAACGTAAAATGAGATTTGATAAATTGACTGCTAAATTCCAGCAAGCTCTGCAAGAGGGTCAAAGTTTGGCTTTGGCTGCGGACAGCAGCTACCTTGAGGCCGGCTTTATCTTAAAAGCGTTGCTTGACGATCAAAACAGTGGTGCCGCTGCGTTACTGGCTCATGCAGGTGTGAATGTGCCTCAAGTAAAACAACGTTTGCAGCAACATTTGAGCAGCTTGCCAAAAGTATCCGGTCAAGGCGGCGATATTATGCCTAGCCGTGAGCTGCAAGCTGTATTGAACTTGATGGACAAGGCTGCAACCAAACGCGGCGATGCCTATATTGCCAGCGAACTTTTCCTGCTGGCTTTGGTTCAGCAGAATGATGCTACCGGCAAAATTTTGAAAGAAGCCGGTGCGACCGAACAAAATATCAATGCCGCGATCGATGCGGTAAGAGGAGGACAAAACGTGAACGATGCGAATGCCGAAGACCAACGCGATGCTTTGAAAAAATACACACTCGACCTGACTCAACGTGCCCGTGACGGCAAGCTCGACCCTGTTATTGGTCGTGATGATGAAATCCGTCGTGCGATTCAGGTATTACAACGCCGTACCAAAAACAACCCTGTGCTGATTGGTGAGCCGGGTGTGGGTAAAACCGCGATTGTTGAAGGTTTGGCACAACGTATCGTCAACGGCGAAGTACCTGAATCCCTGCGTAACAAACGCCTTTTGGTTCTGGACTTGGCGGCTTTGATTGCCGGCGCGAAATACCGCGGCGAATTTGAAGAACGCTTGAAAGGCGTGTTGAACGACTTGGCTAAAGACGACGGCAACACTCTGATTTTCATCGACGAAATCCATACTTTGGTTGGCGCAGGCAAAACCGACGGCGCAATGGATGCGGGCAATATGTTGAAACCGGCTTTGGCGCGCGGCGAATTGCACTGTATCGGTGCGACTACTTTGGACGAATACCGTCAGTACATCGAAAAAGATGCTGCACTTGAACGTCGCTTCCAAAAAGTATTGGTTGGCGAGCCAAGCGTGGAGGATACCATCGCTATTTTGCGCGGTTTGCAAGAGCGTTATGAAATCCACCACGGTATCGATATTACTGACCCTGCTATCGTTGCCGCAGCGGAGTTGAGCGACCGTTATATTACCGACCGCTTCCTGCCTGATAAAGCGATTGATTTGATCGACGAAGCCGCCAGCCGCATCAAAATGGAGCTGGACAGCAAACCTGAGCAAATGGATAAACTTGACCGTCGCATTATCCAGCTCAAAATGGAAAAAATGCACGTTGCCAAAGAAACCGATGATGCCAGCAAAAAACGTCTGGAATTGATAGACGAAGAAATCGACGGACTGCAAAAAGAATACGCTGATTTGGACGAAATCTGGAAAGCTGAAAAAGCGGCATCATCCAGCACTGCCGACATCAAGAAACAGATGGACGACATCAAAGTCAAAATCGAGCAGGCCAAACGCCAAGGCGACTTTGCCCGCGCGTCCGAACTCGAATACGGCGAGTTACCGAAATTGGGTGCACAGTTGCAGGCAGCGGAAAGCAACTCCGACGGCAAAAAACAAAACAAACTTTTCCGTACTGAAGTCGGCGCGGATGAAGTAGCCGAAATCGTTTCCCGCATGACCGGTATCCCCGTGTCAAAAATGATGGAAGGCGAACGCGACAAGCTGCTGAAAATGGAAGAAGTATTGCACCGCCGCGTGGTTGGTCAAGACGAAGCTGTGCGTGCTGTGTCTGACGCTATCCGCCGCAGCCGTTCCGGTTTGGCCGATCCGAATAAACCTTATGGCAGCTTCTTGTTCTTAGGCCCGACCGGTGTAGGTAAGACCGAATTGTGTAAGGCATTGGCAGGCTTCCTGTTTGACAGCGAAGATCATCTGATTCGTATCGATATGTCCGAATACATGGAAAAACATGCTGTTGCCCGCTTAATCGGTGCGCCTCCCGGCTATGTCGGCTACGAAGAAGGCGGCTACCTGACTGAGCAAGTCCGCCGCAAACCATACAGCGTGATTCTTTTGGATGAAGTGGAAAAAGCCCATCCGGATGTATTCAACATTCTGTTGCAAGTATTGGATGACGGCCGCTTGACTGATGGACAAGGTCGAACTGTTGACTTCAAAAATACTGTTATCGTGATGACTTCTAATATCGGTAGCCAACATATCCAACAAATGGGTACTCAAGACTACGAAGCAGTGAAAGAAGTTGTAATGGAGGATGTGAAAGAACATTTCCGTCCTGAAATGATCAACCGTATTGATGAAGTAGTCGTGTTCCACGGTTTGGATCAAGCCAATATCCGCAGCATTGCGAAAATCCAGCTTAAAGGTTTGGAAAAACGTTTGGAAGCACAACATCTGCATCTGAAAGTCGATGATGCTGCCTTGGATCTGATTGCTAAAGCCGGTTTCGACCCTGTGTATGGTGCCCGTCCGCTCAAACGCGCCATTCAGTCAGAAATCGAAAACCCGTTGGCAAAAGCATTGCTTGAAGGTAAATATGCACCGGATAGCACAATCCATGTTAAAGAAGAGGATGGTAAGCTCTTGTTTGCATAAGGTTAAAACAATGTAGTATGCTGTTGTAAAAGGCCGTCTGAAAGAATTCAGACGGCCTTTCCTAGTTATTGATTCACATCATATATTTGTTATGTAATTTGATTATTCATTGAATTTTAGAGAATATTAATCGAAAATCTTGTACCATGGGTTGATAAAGAATGCGATATAATCCGACCTGTTTGCCGAGGTTCTTGCTAAATATCTCATTTTGTGTAATAATACTACAATGCAAAAACTGACTAATCAAAATCTTCACATTATTTTGTCGGAGCGCTTAAATGATACCGACTTTGTTCTTATTCTCAATGCATTAATCAAATTTTTGCGCCGAGGAGGCAAAAAACAGGCTTCCGAACGTTTCGATTTGATTTTATCTACTTTAAAACAAGACGATGCTTTATGCCGTCAATTCAGCCTGCGTTTCTATACCTGGCTGTCCAAAGTTCACATCTATCCTGCGCTGATTAAGCTGGGTATTTTCTCGCGCCATAGTTTTACCCGGGAGATGGGCATACGGATTTACGAACGTTTCAGCCCATCTTATAAAGATTTCTCCAACTTACGCGAAGTATTTTTGTATCTTTTTCATTCGAAAAACGATGATAAATGGTTGCAAACCCTGAGTTTGCGCCAATGGTTGAGCATGTATGAATTGTTGCAGGGTAAGGCGGATCCTGCTTTGCTTCAGACGGCCAGCCGACAGTTGGCGGATGCCCGTTTACGAGCGGTAGAAATGCTGTCTATTTGGATTGCATCCGAAGCGATTGAGCCAGATTTAATACGAATTGCCCCTCGTTTATTGGAGGCAGATTCGGCATTTGTCGCTTTGCAACGTGAAATTGCAAAATTGGTAGAACACTATCGCCACAGCGAAGAAACTTACGATACGGCGCACTTGGAGGTCATGTTCGACCAGTGCGACAAGCAAATTGAGTATCTGCGTCGTCGTGGTACGGGAGCAGGGTCTGGTTCGTCAGTGAAAGTGGCGCACCTGCTGGAGCGCCTGCAACAAACCATAGACCGTCTGAAACTGTTGACCAATATTCAAATCGAAACCGGCAGCCGTACTCGTTTAACCATCAATCTGATGAATGCGATGATTTACGCGGCGGTAGAGCAATACAGCACCAGCCACTTGCGTAAAAGCAGTATCCGAATGCTGGCACGCAGTATTACGGAAAACAAAAGCCATCATGGTGAGCATTACATTACGCGCAACCGTAGCGAATATTTCAAAATGTTTTATTCCGCAGCAGGCGGCGGCGTAATTATTGCTTTGATGGCATTGAATAAAATCCATATTGCGTCTTTGGGATTCGGCGAGTTTACTACTTCATTCCTTGCCGGGCTTAACTACGGCTTAGGCTTTATGCTGATTCATATGCTGCACTGTACCGTTGCGACCAAGCAGCCTGCCATGACGGCGGCGAGCTTTGCCGAGCAGGTGGACTCAAATGAAGGCAGCAAAGCAGTGGACAACAAATTGGCAAAATTGTTGATTGACGTGTGTCGTTCGCAAAGTGTTGCCGTGTTTGGCAATGTATCGATCGCTGTATTGTTGGCGGCGGGGATCGCTTGGGGCTATGCCTACACGCATGGCCAGCCTTTATTGAATGAGGCAGTTACAGCCTACCAGCTTAAATCTATTGAGATTTTTACTCAGCCGACCTTGTGGTATGCCGCTATTGCCGGTGTATGGCTGTTTTGTTCGGGGATTATTGCCGGCTTCTTTGACAACCGTTCTGATTATCTGAACCTGCGTCAGCGCCTGCCGTTTAATCCGTTTTTACGAAAAATCATGCGTCCGCAGCCGCGCCGCCGTTTGGCCGCTTATATTCATAAACATTACGGCTCGCTTATGGGCAATTTTATTTTTGGTATGCTTTTGGGGATGACCGGCTATTTTGGCCATCTTTTCGGCTTGCCGCTGGATATTCGCCATGTGGCGTTCTCTTCGGCAAATTTGGGTTATGCTGCGATTAGCGGCCATACAGATATATTCACTTTTATGCTTGGCTTGGCAAGTGTATTGGCAATCGGCATGGTAAATTTAGTGGTCAGCTTTTCTTTGGCTTTGGCTGTTGCACTCCGTTCTCGCGGTACGCGTTTGGGCAGTATGCGTAATCTGCTGAAGAGCTTCTGGAGTCAAGTGAAAGCTAATCCTTTGATTTTGTTGTATCCGGTTCAAGTGAATAACAAAGAAAACACGAAGTAAGATTGAAGAAAGGCCGTCTGAATATATACTTTTCAGACGGCCTTTTAATTTAAAAACTATAAAGATTAGGCTTGCAGAGAGGCACGGTTTTCCAAAACTTGGTCAATCAAACCATATTCTTTAGCTTCATCGGCAGACATATAATTGTCGCGGTCGGTATCGCGTTCCAAGTCGGCCAAATCGCGATCACAATGTTTGGCGAGTAAGCGGTTCAGTTTCTCTTTGATTTTCAGCAGCTCTTTAGCGTGAATTTCAATATCGGAAGCTTGGCCCGCCAAGCCGCCGCTGATAAGCGGTTGGTGAATCATGATACGGCTGTTTGGCAGGGCAAAGCGTTTGCCTTTTTCGCCTGCGGACAACAGGAATGCGCCCATACTTGCCGCTTGACCCAAGCATAAGGTAGAAACATGAGGCTTGATGAAGTTCATGGTGTCGTAAATCGACATACCGGCAGTAACCGAACCGCCCGGAGAGTTGATATAGAAGAAGATATCTTTATCAGGGTTTTCACTTTCCAAGAACAGTAATTGCGCAACAACCAAGTTGGCAGATTCGTCTGTCACCGGGCCAATCAAGAAAACGATGCGCTCTTTCAAAAGGCGTGAGTAGATGTCGAATGCGCGCTCGCCGCGACCGCTTTGTTCGATAACGGTAGGGACAAGGTAATTATTGAAATCGAAGGACATTTTTGTCTCCTGTTAATGATGGAAAAGCACCAAAGCCATTTAAAGCGCTTCGGTGCTTTTGATTGTCTGTTTCAGACGGCCTTAGAGCAATTAAGCTTGTGCGCCCATTACTTCGTCAAAAGACAGCGCTTTTTCAGTTACTTTAGCTTTGCTCAGAACGAAATCAACAACGTTGCTTTCTACTGCCAAAGAAGTCGGGCCTTGCAGGCGGGAAGGCTCTGCGTAGTACCAGTCGATAACTTCTTGAGGATCTTCGTAGCTTTCAGCGAAGTTGGCAACAACGGCTTTAATTTGGTCTTCAGTTGGCTCAAGTTTGTTTTCTTCAACCAATTTAGCCAAAATCAGACCCAAAGCAACGCGGCGTTCTGCTTGTTCTTTGAACATATCCAAAGGCAGATCCAAGTTTGCAGCGTCAGCCATGCCTTGGTTAACGAAGTTTTGTTTCATTTCATTTGCCAAGCGGGCGGCTTCTTCGTTGACCAAAGCAACAGGAACTTGCAAATCGGCCGCTTTGAGCAGGGCGTTCATTACAGATTCTTTGGTTTGTTCACCGATGCGGCGCTCAACTTCGCGGCCAACGTTTTTCTTCACTTCTTCACGCATTTTGGCAACGTCGCCGTCTTCAATGCCCAGAGCTTTAGCAAAGTCTGCGTCAACTTCAGGCAAAGTAGCTTCAGAAACGTTGTTCAGAGTGATGGTGAATACGGCAGATTTACCGGCAACATCTTTACCGTGGTAGTCTTCAGGGAAGTTTACGGTAACATCTTTGCTTTCGCCGGCTTTCATGCCGACAACACCGGCTTCGAATTCAGGCAGCATTTGGCCTGCGCCCAATACGAAAGCGTAGTTTTTAGACGCGCCGCCAGCGAAAGGCTCTCCATCGATTTTGCCTTCAAAGTCGATGATGACGCGGTCGCCGTTTTGGGCTTCGCGGTCAACATGGTTGAAGCGGGTGCGTTGTTTACGCAGGATTTCTACAGTTTGGTCAACTTCGGCATCGCCAACAGTCGCAGTAACTTTTTCTACTTCTTGGGCAGACAGGTCGCCAATAGTTACTTCAGGGAAAACTTCAAAAATAGCGGCAACTTTGAAAGACTCTTGATCGTCTTGTTCTTCAACGCCTTCAAAACGTGGGTAACCGGCAACTTTCAATTCTTGAGCAACGGCAACTTCGTAGAATTCGCGTTGTACCAATTCGTTGATAACGTCGTTTTGTGCGCTTGCGCCGTACATTTGGGCAATCATTTTGAACGGTGCTTTACCCGGACGGAAGCCGTCAACTTTTGCACGGCGTTGGGTTTGTTTCAGTTTTTTCTCAGTTTCTGCGTTGATTTTGGACCAAGGCAGAGACAATACTACTTTGCGTTCCAGATTTTCTAAAGTTTCAACAGTTACGCTCATCGTAAGCCCTTAAATTTGTTGTGTTTAAACGGTTATCCTTCTGCTCAGTATTCCGAAGAATTTCGGAAGCGTGCATAAGGTCAAAATTTAGCTGCTTAGTATAACACAATGTTTCACGAATAACATAAAAAGGCCGTCTGAAAAGTGGGAAATTCTTTTCAGACGGCCTTTGCGTTTCGATATTATTGTTTTTTACAGCTGGTCTTTTTGTGCCAGAATCCGTCGGCTGCCGTTGATGTCTGCCGGAGAAAGAACACCGGCATTTTCAAGCGCATCTATCAAATTGGCGGCACGGTTGTAGCCGATGCGCAATTGGCGTTGGAGGGCGGAAATGGAAGTTTTTCGGCTCTCCAATACGAAGGCAACGGCTTGATCGAATAACTCATCGCTGTTTGCGTTCGGATTGACAATATTGGTGGTTTCGATAGCCGCTTCGCCACTGAGCAGACCTTCAACATAGTTGGTTGGAGCCTGTTCTTTGACGAAATTGACGACCTGATGCACTTCATCATCGGAAACAAAAGCACCTTGCAGGCGTGTCGGTTCTGCGCTGCCCGGTTGCAGGAATAATGAGTCGCCGTATTTGAGCAATTCGTCCGCACCCATTTGGTCAAGAATAGTGCGGCTGTCGATTTTGCTTTGTACGGTAAAGGCCATACGTGTCGGAATGTTGGCTTTAATCAGGCCGGTAACCACATCGACACTCGGGCGCTGGGTGGCAACAATCATGTGAATGCCTGCTGCACGTGCTTTTTGGGCAAGGCGTGCGATTTGCTGCTCAACGGATTTGCGTTCGGTCATCATCAAGTCAGCCAACTCATCAATAACGACCACAATCAACGGCAGTTTTTCCAGAGGCTCAGGATCGTCAGGATTTAAGCTGAACGGATTGAGCAATGGTTTGCCTGCTGCTTTGGCTTGTTCGACTTTTTGGTTGAAGCCGTCCAAATTACGCACGCCGGCGTGAGAAAGCAGACGATAGCGTTTTTCCATTTCGGCAACACACCAGTTCAATGCTTGTCCGGCTTCACGCATATCGGTCACAACCGGACAGAGTAGGTGCGGAATGCCGTCGTAAATGCTTAATTCCAGCATTTTCGGGTCAATCATAATGAAGCGGACCTCGTCGGGCGTGGCTTTGAAGAGCATGGACATAATCATGCCGTTCACGCCGACGGATTTACCCGAGCCGGTCATACCTGCGACCAAAAGATGCGGCATTTTGGCCAAGTCGCCGACAACGGGCGTACCTGCAATATCTTTACCCAAAGCAACGGTCAGTTTGGACTTGGCGTCGGTAAACACGGGTGAAGAGAGGATTTCGCTCAACATCACGTCTTGGCGTTTCTCATTGGGCAATTCAATGCCCATGGTGTTTTTACCGGCAATGGTTTCTACGATGCGTACCGCTTGCAGAGACATCGAGCGCGCTAAATCTTTGGACAGGGCGACAATTTGGCTGCCTTTGACACCTTGTGCCGGTTCGATTTCGTAGCGGGTGATTACGGGGCCGGAAGTGGCGGAAACAACCTGTACGCCGATGCCGAATTCAGCCAGCTTGGCTTCGATCAATTCTGCGGTCTGTTGCAATTCATCCGGATTGACGGCAACCGGTTCTTCAGACGGCATACGCAACAGGTTTATATTGGGCTTGTGATATTCGCCGTTGTTTTTAAGTTCAGTATCGTCAAATAGGGAAGTTTGGATTTTAGGGGGCGGCGCAACGGATACGGCAACGGTTTTACGGTTGCTGCTGCTGCCTGCCAACGGAGCAACTGGAGTGGCGGTAATGGTTTTGGCCTCTTTCACCATGCGGCGCGTATTTTGGGTTTCCAAAGCCTCGGAGTGGACATCTTCTTTTTTATTTTGGAATTGAGACAGTTTTTTCATCAAATTGCCAAACAGGCCGCCCATATGGCTGCCGGATTTGGCCATGACTTCCAACCATGACACCTGAGCCAGTAGGGAAATGGATAAAAGCAACATCACCAGCATAATCAACAGGCTGCCCGACTTACCCAACAGCCAAGCCAAGCCTGAACCGGCCAACAAGCCGACCAAGCCGCCGGCGCCGACGGGAAGGGATTCGCTCAATGCATTGTCAAACAGGAAATGTTCGATAATCGGGCTGCACACCAGCAGGAGAAACAATGCCAAAGCGGCTACACCGTGATTGTAGGGCTTGTGGTTTTCCTGCTTTTTCATGGGGCGGAAATTTTTGTAGAGGAAAACGCAAGAGGCAGCTATCCACCACCAAAACGATAAGCCGAACAGATAATATCCGACATCGGAAAGATATGCGCCGAAGAGGCCGCCGAGGTTGGCGACATCGTTGCTTTTGGGAACGCTGCGCGACCATGCAGGGTCGTCCATACTGAAGCTGGCCAGGGAAATGGCCAGATAAATGGTAATAACCAAGCCAAACAGCCATAAAGCATCATTAATCAAGTTGACGACATGCTCGGGACGCGCTTTTTTTTCTTCGTTTCTTTGCAGCTCTTTGGCGGCCTTGAGGCGTTGGGAGACTTTATTGTCGGCTTGAGTTTGTGCTTTGGTGGATTTGCGTGTGGTCGGTTTGGCTGCCGGTTTGGTAGAGACGCGTTTTTTTGTTTGGGTTTTAGAAGATTTTGCAGTCATGAGATAAAGGCCGTCTGAAAAGACCGGGGGTAATGTGCGTAAAGGGCAAATTATACCGTATTTACTAGGCACAAGAAATTGAAACGGGCGTAATCATTATAGGATTCAGGCCGTCTGTTTGGCGCGACGAAAATTTTGGATTTCGTTTCCACCTGTTCAGACGGCCTGATGTTTTGATTGATTTGGACTTACATTCTGCCCAGTTCGCGCTGGAGGGCTTGAATGTTTTTCTCCCTATCCAAAACCGCACCTTGCAATGTGCTGATGGCCTGTTGATTGACGCTGCCCCCTTTGGCTGTCCGTGCTTGGCTCAGTTGCTTTTTGGCATCGGCCAAAGCCGCGCGTTCATTGGATAACTCGGTTTCCAAAATAGAGCGGCGGCTGTTGACGCCGGAGGATTTTGGAACCGGAGGAGGAGCCGTTTCAGAAGCGGTACGGACAGGGGCTGGTTTGGGCGTTGCCTTATGGTTGGATTTTGCCGCTGTGTTTTTGCTTTTTGCCGGAGCAGTTTGTGATGTCGGCGCATCTAGTGTAGGGGCATCGCTGACCGGGGCGTCGTATCGGCTGCTGCTGTATTTGCCGACAATCGGCAAATCGTTGACGGCTTGGCAGTTGCCGCTTGGACGCGAGGTATAGACAATCGAGCCGTTGACTTCACAGGTGTAGATTTTTGCGGCGTGGGCTTGGCTGTTAAAAACGGCAAGCGGCAGCAGGGATAGGGTAAGCAGATATTTTTTCATGATTCAGGTAGGGCTGATTCGTTGCAGTTGAGCATTTTATTCTTGTTCAGACGGCATGGGCTGCTGTTTTTTAGCTTTTGCACTGTTTTTGTTTTTGCTCGGTTTGTCGGCTTTTTTCTCTTGTTTATCGGATTTTCCCGCGCGTGCCTTTTTCTTAGGCTTTGCACTTGCACGGTCATCGGAGGCATTGAGGCTGCGGATGTTGAGGTGGTAACCGCTGCCTTGATGGCCGCTGATTTTAGGCAATTCGGCCTGTGCGCAGGAGGATTTGGGTTCGGAAGTATAGCTGCCGTTGCCGCAGGAATAAACTGCGGCGACAGCGTGAAGAGAAATGCCCAAGACGAAAGAGGATACGAGGAAGTATCCGGCTTGTTTGATGGTTGAAGTCATGTTTTTCCGTATTGTGTTTTATTTCAGACGGCCTGATGGCTCTATTTTTATTGGGAAAACTCGGCTTCGACATCCACTTGGATTTGCTCAAGCTCTTCCTGCCATTGCAGCCAGTTTTCTTCCAGTTGCGTTAATTTTACTTTAGTTTCTGTTAATTGTGCGAGTGTCTCTTGCAATTTGGGTTTATTTTCTTCTGAATAAGCAAATTCTTGTGCCAAAAATGCTTCACAGGCCGTCTGAATATCAGTTAATCGTGCGATTTCTTTTTCGGCTTTGTCGATTTTCTGCTGAATCGGTTTGCTGCGTTTGGCTTTTTCCTGACGGATTTGTGCCTCGATACGCTTGGTGTCCTTACGGCTTTGGCTTTGTGAAGAAGCGGCGGGGGCCGCTGCGGCGTTTTCTTGTGCCAACCGCCATTGACGGTAGTCGTTCAAATCGCCGTCGAAGTTGTTCAGACGACCTTTGTCAATAAGGAGGAAACTATCGGTAGTCGCTTCAAGCAGGCTGCGGTCGTGCGAAACAACAATCAATGCGCCTTGGAAACTTTGCAGGGCAAGTGTCAGGGCGTGGCGCATATCCAAGTCTAGGTGGTTGGTCGGTTCGTCAAGCAGGAGCAGATTAGGTTTTTGCCAGATAATCATGGCAAGGGCAAGCCGAGCTTTTTCACCGCCCGAAAAAGGCTCGGTCTTTTGAATCGCCATATCGCCAACAAAGTTGAAACCGCCTAAAAAGTTGCGGATTTCCTGTTCGCGGACTTCGGGCGAAAGCTGTTGGATATGCCAAACCGGACTTTGGTCGGTGCGTAAAGTATCCAGTTGATGTTGGGCAAAATAGCCGATATTGAGCTTTTCGGAGCGGACGATGCTGCCGGAAAGTAAATCGATTTTTCCTGCCAATGCTTTGATAAATGTAGATTTACCGCTGCCGTTAACGCCCAACAGGCCGTAACGTGCCCCGCTTTCCAGAGACAAGGTGATATCGTGCAAAACGGTATTATCACCATAACCCAAGTCGGCATGGTCGAGTTTTAATAATGGATTGGGCAGGTGGGTCGGATTGGCAAACTCAAAGGAAAACTCGCTATCCAAATGCGCAGGAGCGATGCGCTCGAGCTTGGCTAATGCCTTCATGCGGCTTTGAGCTTGTACGGCCTTTGTGGCTTTGGCTTTGAAACGGTCGATAAAGGATTGCAGATGTTTGATTTGCGCCTGCTGTTTGACGTAGGCGGCTTGTTGTTGCACCAGACGTTGGGCGCGTTCAGCTTGGTAGAAATCGTAATTGCCGCCGTATTGGGTCAGTTTTTGTTGCGACAGCTCGATGGTCTGCGTTGTGGTGGCATTCAAGAAGTCGCGGTCATGGGAGATGATGATTTGCGTACAGGGCAGGGAGGCGAGATGGTTTTCCAGCCACAATACGGTTTCTAAATCCAAGTGGTTGGTTGGTTCGTCCAAAAGCAGCAAATCGGCACGACAAATCAGCGCTTGGGCAAGGTTGAGGCGCATACGCCAGCCGCCGGAAAAAGATTTGACGGGGCGGGTATGTTCTTCTTGTGCAAAACCTAAGCCGTTAAGCAGTTTGGCGGCGCGTGCCGGAGCAGTGTAGGCATCGATTTCTTCAAGTTTGGCGTGATATTCGGCTTGCTTCATGCCGTCGTTTTGCGCTTCTGCTTGGGCCAAAGCCGTCTGAAAAGCCTGTAATTCGGCATCGCCTTGCAAAACGTAGTCTAAAGCGGAAATATCTAAATCAGGCGTTTCTTGAGAGACGGAAGCCAGACGCCATGTTTTGGGAATAAGGATTTCGCCGCCATCTTGTGTGATTTCACCTTTTATCAGCGCAAACAGGCTGGATTTCCCCGTACCGTTTTTGCCGATTAAACCAACGCGTTGGCCGGGGTTGATTACGGCATCGGCTTTATCGAGCAGGACTTTCAAACCGCGTTGCAGGGTGAGTTTTTTAATTTCTATCATGATGGCAGGCAAGGGGGTAAGTAAAACGAAAGGCGTTATTTTACCTGAAAAGACATATAAAAGGCCGTCTGAACAAGTATGAAAATGAAATCAACGATTTCTATATCACTTATTCAGACGGCCTTTATGAAATGACAGCCGGAAATGCTTTCAAATTGTCTGTTGTTTCAATTAAATTTAAAGATCGGCATTGTCCGCACGGATTTGGCGCAGGAATTTTTGTGTGCGCTCATGTTTGGGATGGTTGAACAAATCTTGCGGGCTGCCTTGTTCGACAATAACGCCGCCGTCCATCACGACAACAGTGGTTGCCACTTCTAAGGCGAATTTAATTTCATGCGTAACGACAACCATGGTCCAACCTTCTTGTGCCAATTCCTTCATGGTATCCAAAACATCTTGTACCAATTCAGGGTCGAGCGCGGAAGTCGGTTCGTCAAACAGCATTAATTCAGGCTGAATCGCCAATGCGCGGGCAATACCGACGCGCTGCTGTTGACCGCCGGAAAGCTGGTAAGGGTAGAGGTCAATCTTATCGCCCAAGCCGACTTTTTCAAGCAATTTGACAGCCTCTTCACGCGCTTTGGCGACAGGTTTGCCTTGTACGGCAACCGGCCCTTCCATGACGTTTTCCAACGCAGTTTTGTGCGGAAAGAGGTTGTATTGTTGGAACACCATGCCAGATTTGCGGCGCAGTGCCAAGATATCGTGTTTGCTTGGTTTTTTGGAAAAATCGATGCTTAACGGCTGCGCATTGTCAAACTCGATCTGACCTTGTTCAGGCATTTCTAAAGCATTTAAACAGCGTAAAAACGTGGTTTTGCCTGAGCCGGAAGGGCCTAAGATAACAACTACTTGTCCTTTGCCGACATCCAAATCGATGCCGCGCAAAATGGTATTTTCGCCAAAGGTCTTATGGATATTGCGAATTTTAATCATGACAACTCCTTATTTGGCGACATAGCGGTCGAAACGTTTTTCCAAACGCGCCTGAATCAAAAACAGCACTTTGCAGAAGCACCAATAAACCAATGCGGCTTCGATATAGACCGGTAAGAAGTCATAAGTACGGTTTGCTGTCTCTTGGGCGACACGGAAAAGCTCCGTTACCGTTACCACGGCGGCAAGCGAGGTGTTTTTGAATAAGCCGATAAACTCGTTGCTCAAAGGCGGTACAGCAACGCGGAATGCCTGCGGTGCGACAATGCGGCGGAAAGTCTGCATATAGGTCATACCGATGGAGAAACCTGCTTCCCATTGGCCTTTAGGTACGGACAAAATTGCCGCACGTATGGTTTCGGAAGCGTATGCACCGACATTGAGCGAAAAGCCGATGATGGCGGCAGGAATCGGGTCGATATAGATGCCGACGGAAGGCAAACCATAGAATACGATAACCAACTGCACCAGAAGCGGCGTACCGCGAATGACAGAAATATAAAATTCTACCAGTTTCAGCAAGCATTTTTGGAAAATGCCGGCGGAGGGCATGATTCGCACCAAAGCAACGGCTACGGCAATAATCATGCCGATAACGAAAGAAGCGATCGCCAAAGGCAAAGATACTGCGAAGCCGGCTTTGACCATAGGCCAAAACGCGCTGATGAGCATATCAGCGCGTGTTTCCGTCATAAACGGCAGAGAGGCAAGGAAATTATTTAACACTGATGTCTTTTCCGAAGAATTGTTCGCCCAGCTTTTTCAGCGTGCCGTCGGCTTTCAGCTCAGTCATGGCTGTGCTGAATTTGGCCAATGCTTCATCATTGCCTTTATTGACAATCAAGCCGGAGCCGACTTTTTCGTCAGCAGGGGCAGACCAAACGATTTGTACGCCGGCATTTGGGTTTTTCTTCAGGTAGTCCAATACCGCCAATTCGTCGTTCAGGGTTGCGTCGGCACGTTTTTGTTCAATCAGGGTTAGAGATTGCGCCAAACCGTCTACCGGTACGAGTTCTGCGCCTGCAGCTTTGGCTTTTTCGCCATAGTTGCTGGTCAGGGATTGTGCGGTTTTCACGCCTTTGATGTCGTCGATGGATTTGATGTTGCTATCTTTACGGGCAACCAATACGGCACCGCTCCAGCTGTAAGGCTCGGATTTGTCAAAAGTCGCTTGACGCTCAGGGCTGGTCAGGCCGACTTGGTTGGCAACTACGTCAAAACGGCCGGCTTTCAAACCTGCCATCATGGAGTCCCATTGTGTTTCTTTAAATTCAACTTTGATGCCCAGTTTGTCGGCAACTGCGCGGGTTACTTCGACATCGTAGCCGGTCAATTTGCCGTCTTTATCGTGGTAGGTGAATGGTGCGTAAGTACCTTCCGTACCGACAGTGATGGTACCTTTGTTGTTGATACGTTCAATCAGTGAACCGGAGGCTGCACCGGATTGTGCCGGAGCAGAAGAAGCTGCGTTGCTGCCTTCGCCGCCGCAAGCAGCCAAAACTACTGCAGCGATGGTGCCGAGTACGAATTTTTTCAACATGGATTTTTACTCCTGACTTAAGTGTGTCATTTAGTATTAAAGCGTGCATTCTAAGCGAAACTGCCCAAAATACAAAATACATCTTATGCCTTAAAAGGCCGTCTGAATGCTGATTTGTTCAGACGGCCTTGAATGATGTATAAAAAATTCAGCTTATGCAATTTCAAGCCACATGACTTGATAGGGTTGCAGTACCAAGTCTTGATTCAGAGAAACGGTTTGACCGCTGATCAAATCGTGCGCTTTAAACGGCATGGCCTGCAGGGTGTGCGCACTGATGGTTTGCGCATGTTCGCTGAAGTTGCCGAATGCCAAAAGCGCGTTGTTGCGCATATAGCCGATGATGTGTTTGTTGTTGGTGTTGAAGGTGACCAGTCTGCCGCCATTAAAGCGCGGATTGTTTTGGCGGATGGAGATCATATGACGCAAACCTTGGAAGATTTGACCGGCAGTGGTCGAGCTGTCATGACGTTGTTTGTACAACTCCTCATTGTAACGAGGACGGTGTGCCCAGCGGCTGTCGTCGCTCTTATTGCTGTCTTGCGACCAGTCGTCGTCATTGAGCGTACCCACTTCGTCGCCTAGGTAAATCAGTGGCAGGCCGCCGGTACTCAAAGCAATGCTGTACAAGAGTTTGATGCGGTCAACGGCATGCGGATCGTTTTGAGCCAAGCCGACCAATGCCGCGGCTGTACCGCTGACACGGCAGTCACCTGTGCTTGGGTTGTATTGGAACGGTACGCCGCGCGCGAAGCTGCCGTCAAAATGGTTGACGAAGAAACGGTTGAGGAATTGTCGGTGGTCGTAGCCGTGAATACCGAACTGCCATGCATCCTCATCGGCAAATGTCCAGCCAATGTCGTCATGACTGCGGACATAGTTGACCCATGCTGTGTGGTCGGGCAGATTGTGGCGGTAGGTCAGGGCTTGATGGAGCAGGTTGACTTCGCGTGTGGCGAGGGTGTTCCACAATAATGCCATTTGCAGAGGGTTGTAGCCGATTTGGCATTCGTCTTGGCTGATGTATTGGACAACTTGGTCAGGGTGGACAATGGCTTCGGATTTGAAGAATACGGCAGGTGCAGCGATGCGCATTACAGAGTTAAACGCACGAATCAGGGCGTGTGCCTGAGGCAGATTTTCGCAGCTTGTGCCCATTTGCTTCCAAATAAAGGCAACGGCATCCATGCGCAGAATATCAACGCCTAAGTTGGCAAGGAACATCATTTCGCCTGCCATGGCACGGAATACCCATGGGTTGCTGTAATTCAAATCCCATTGGAAGGAGTTGAACGTCGTCCATACCCAGCGTCCGTCTTCTAGTTGGGAGAAGCCGCCCGGATGTTGGTCAGGGAAGATTTCACGCAGGGTGCGGTCGTATTGGTCGGGCATCCAGCGGTCGGGGAAAATATAGTAGAAATTGTCGAAAAGCGGATTGCCGGAGGCGCAGCCTTTCGCCCATTCGTGTTCGTTGGACGTGTGGTTGAAGATGAAATCGACGACGGCGGAAATGCCCGCTTCGTGCAGCGCGGCAATGACATCGCGCAAGTCGTCTATTGTGCCCAGTGCCGGATTGACATCGCGGTAGCTGCTGACTGCATAGCCGCCGTCGCTTTTGCCTTCAGGGCATTTAAACAGGGGCATCAGGTGCAGATAGGTCAGGCCCAATTCTTGGAAATAAGGGATTTTGGCTTTTAAGCCTTGCAGATCGCCTGCAAACAAATCGACGTAGCACACGCCACCAACCTGTTTGTTGGACAAAATCCAGTCAGGATCGTTTTCGCGCGCGATATCGATATCTTTTAAGGATGAGTTGCGTTGGGAATAGCTTTGCCATGCTTGGGCGATCAGTTGCTCCAGCATGGGGAGGACGGCTTCGTTGTTGTTGTAAACATTGTCCAGCTCATGCATCAGTTTTGGGAAGTGTTCCTCAAGTCGTCTGTCAAACTGTTTCCAGTCTTCAGATGCCTCGATGCTTGCACGCTGTTCGGGGGTATAAATCGATAGGGTGCGTTCTTTAAGGTGATGCAAGGTCAAATCAACCTGTTGAGTCTGGGTCAACATAATGCCTACTCCGAAGTTAAGGTGAAATTGTTTTGAAGCTTGGTTTCACTTCTTTTGCAAATCCATGCCGATTATGGGCGGCTAAGACTGTAATTTTGCGTCAAGAAACTGTCTCAATGATACTGGAAGTGCTTGAGTGTGCATAGGGTTTTCAAGGTTAGGAACGATGGTTTTTCAAGTGTTTGATTTTGATTAAAAGTAGGATTAAGCAGATGGAAAGAGGCCTTTTGACGAACTTATCTTTCAGACGGCCTGAGTCTTGTGAGAAAAACTTTTATTTTTATTGTCTTAGATATCTTTTTATTCCTGTATGGCCGTCTGAAACATATGTACAGCATAGCGGATTGCTTGTTTCGTCTAAAAACGTGTCATAGCGATTAAATTTATGACTTCTGATGTAAATCAAGATTCGATAAAGAGGCAGTTATTCTGATTTGAAGAGAGAGGGGATGGACGAGTTTCATTTATTAAAAAATGAATCCATTAGTTTTCTTATTGATAGTAGTTATTATGTAGATTATCAAGTTAATAAAGGAAAGGTTTTTGTCTGGTTTGTCATGCTTTTTTAATATTATTTTTTAAAATTAGACTTGACCCGTTACAAGCAATTACTTAAAGTACCCATCTTATTTTTACACAAGAAAACGGGTTGTCCCGTTCCAAAAAAATGAGCGCAATCAAACCACCACAAATCACCGTATTCGACAGCAAGCCAACCGATGCTTATTTCTTCGGCACTTGCGTTCTCGACCTTTTCATGCCGGAAGCAGGCATGGATGCCATCACTTTAATCGAACAACAGGGCATCCGTATCCATTATCCTATGGAGCAAAGCTGCTGCGGCCAACCGGCCTATTCGTCAGGCCATCCTAAAGAAGCCTTTGATGTTGCCAAAGCGCAACTGGATTTATTCCCTGAAAATTGGCCGATTGTCGTGCCTTCCGGTTCTTGCGGCGGCATGATGAAACACCACTGGCCGACTTTGTTCAAAGGCACCGAGTACGAGCAAAAAGCGATTGATTGCGCCAACCGTATCATTGAATTTACCCACTTCCTGCTGGCGATTGGTTACAAACCCGAAGATAAAGGCGAGCCGGTTAAAGTGGCCGTTCATACTTCTTGCGCGGCACGTCGTGAGATGAATGTCCATTTGTCAGGCTGGCAGCTGATTGACGGCATGGAAAATGTTGAACGTATCGTTCACGACCATGAAAGCGAGTGCTGCGGTTTTGGCGGTACATTCTCTGTGAAACAAGCCGATATTTCCGGTGCGATGGTAACCGACAAAGTCGCAGCCTTAAAAGAAACAGGCGCAACTGAAATCATCAGCGCGGATTGCGGCTGCATGATGAATATCGGCGGCAAAATTGCCAAAGACGAACCCAATATGCCACGTCCGAAACATATTGCATCTTTCCTGTTGGAACGTACCGGAGGTAAAGCATGAGCGCGCGCGAAAATATTTTAGCGAAATTGAAAAAAGCCGATGCCTTGCCGATGGAAGAACCGCCGGTTTTCGATTATTACCGTGAAATGGGTGTTTCTTGGGCAAACGATGTCGAGCGCTTGAAACATTGGGCGGCTGCCATGCGTGCCGTCAAAACTGAAATCTATTGGGTTACTAAAACCAACTGGCCGCAAGTATTCCGTCAAGCAGCCGAAGGCAAAGGCTTGAAAAACATTCTGCTCCCATTGGAAACAGAACATGGTCAGCTGGCTCGTGCAGCTTTGGCCGATACCAATATTGAAGCGCGTGGTTTTGAGCGAAAAATCGATGACTGGAAAAACGAGTTCTTTACCGATATTGAGGCTGGTTTTAGTGGCTCTAAATGCGGTATTGCCCGTACCGGTACGATTATGCTGGAGTCCAGCCCTGTTGAGCCGCGCAGCCTGAGTTTGGTTCCGCCTGTACATTTCTGCCTGTTTGACACCAGCAAAATGTACAACGAATTCCATAATGCTGTTGAAGGCGAAAAACTGGTAGAAAAAGGCATGCCTACCAACGTTATTTTGATTTCCGGCCCATCTAAGACTGCCGATATTCAATTGACTTTGGCCTATGGTGCACACGGCCCGCGCGATTTGGTGGTTTTGGCCGTTCTGCCTGATCATATTTCCCCTGCCGATTTGGAGGAAAAAGCATGAGTTCTCAAACCATTAAATTCCATATGAAGCCGGAAACGTTCAAGCAAAACGCTGCGATTTCTTTGCAAGACAAGCCTCTGCGTAAAAGCTTGCGCACAGCGATGGATATGCTGATGACCAAGCGCAAAGCCGTTTTGACAGATGAAGAAGAGCTGCAAAGCCTGCGTGACTTGTGTGAACATGTCCGTCAACGTTCGTTGTCCAAATTGCCTGCATTGTTGGAACAGCTGGAAGAAAACCTGACCAAGCTGGGCGTTAAAGTCCACTGGGCGGAAACCCCTGCCGAAGCCTGCCAAATTATTCACAATATCATTACCGATAAAAACGGCAAGCTGATGGTGAAAGGCAAATCTATGGTCAGCGAAGAGATTGAGCTGAACCATTATCTGCAAGATCAAGGCATTAAAGCAGTTGAGAGCGACTTGGGCGAGTTTATCGTGCAAATGGCCGGCGAGAAACCAACCCATATCGTGATGCCTGCCATTCACAAGACCAAAGAGCAGGTTAGCGAGCTTTTCCATCAAAACCTCGGTACTCCATTAACAGACGACGTAGACCAACTGACCGGATTTGCGCGTAAAGCATTGCGCGATATTTACAGCACTGCTGATGTCGGTTTGAGCGGTGTGAACTTTGCCGTTGCGGAAACGGGCACTTTGTGTCTAGTTGAAAACGAAGGCAACGGCCGTTTGAGTACCACTGTACCGCCTGTGCACATCGCCATTACCGGTATTGAGAAAGTGGTTGCGAAGCTGTCAGATGTTCCGCCTTTGTACAGCCTGTTGCCACGTTCTGCCATCGGTCAGAACATTACCACTTATTTCAATATGATTACCGGCCCTCGCCGTAGTGAAGAGCTGGACGGCCCTCAAGAAATGCACTTGGTACTGCTTGATAACGGCCGTAGCCAGGCTTATGCAGAAGATCAAATGCGCCGTACCTTGCAATGTATCCGTTGCGGTGCATGTATGAACCACTGTCCGGTTTATACCCGTATCGGTGGCGCGGCTTACGGTACGACTTATCCCGGCCCGATTGGTGAGATTATCTCTCCGCATTTGTTGGGCTTGGATGCGACACGCGATCTGCCGACTGCGTGTACCATGTGTGGCGCCTGTGTTGAGGTTTGTCCGGTACGCATTCCGATTACCGAACAAATGCAACGTCTGCGTGTTGAAGCGCAACGTTCGCCAACCGAAATTGTTCCACATCCTATCCGTGGTCAAGGCGCATCGCATACTTTCGGCGAACAAATGGCATGGCGTACGTTTGACGGTATTTTCAGCGGCAGTAAAGCTTACCGTGCATTCGGTTGGACAGCCACTAAATTCCGTGCATTGACGCCTAGCAAGCAGCTGGGCTGGACGGATAACCGTGTTCCGATGAAACCGGCTAAGAAAACGCTGCATCAAATGATGGCAGAGAAACTCCAGAAAGAAAAAGCATAAGGCTTGATAAATAAAACCTGAGGAATAAAAGGCCTCAGGTTTTATTTTTTATTGAATGCTGCTGGTGTAGCATCGCTATTTGTAAAGGCGTTTGATTTGATTATTTTATCTTGATTCTTTTGAATAAAAAGGCCGTCTGGAAGATTTTCAGACGGCCTTTATTACAGCCAAAAGTTTTTGTCTAAGTCCTTAGAGCAATACTTTTTCTACACCGCCGTTATTGGCTTTTTTCACAAACTCGTCCAGCCAGTTTTCGCCGAGGATATGTTTCGCCATTTCGATGACGATGTAGTCTGCGGGCATGTTGTTGTCGTCGGCATAGCGGCTTAAGCCTTGCAGGCAGGCTGGGCAGGAGGTAAGCATTTTGACGGGTTCTCCCTGTGGCAGCTCTTTGAGGTTTTTCTCAATTTCCTCTTGTTTGCGGAACTTGACCTGAGTGGCGATGTCGGGCCGTTTGACGGCAAACATACCGGACTCGCCGCAGCAGCGGTCGCTTAAGACGACTTTCTGTCCCATCAGGCTGCTGGCCATTTGGGTGGCATTCATGGTTTTGATCGGGGTATGGCAAGGATCGTGGTAGAGGTATTGCTGACCTTGTACGCCGTTTAGTTTCACTCCTTTTTCAAGCAGATATTCGTGGATGTCGATGATACGGCAGCCTGGGAAGATTTCTTCAAAACGGTATTTTTCCAGTTGGTCGTAGCAGGTACCGCAACTGACGACGACGGTTTTAATGTCGAGGTAGTTGAGGGTATTTGCCATACGGTGGAAAGCAACGCGGTTGTTGGTGCTCATTTCTTCGGCTTTAGTCTTATTACCACCTGCGTCTTGCGGATAGCCGCAACACATATAGCCCGGTGGCAGGACAGTTTGTACGCCGACATGCCAAAGCATGGCTTGAACGGCAAGTCCGATTTGGCTGAACAGGCGCTCGGAACCGCAGCCGGGGAAGTAGAACACGGCTTCGGCATCTTCCGGAGAAGCCGGATTGCGGATGATAGGAATACTCTTGTCGTCTTCTATACCCAGCATGGAGCGCGGAGTTTTGGCAGGCACGCTTTTCGGCAAAGGACGGTTGATGAAGTGGATAACCTGTTCTTTGATTGAGGCGGTACCGACGGTGGCTTTCGGTTCGGCTTTTTGCTTTTTAGTGCCGATCGGAAGAAGCTTGCCGATTTTGTAGGCAAAGTTTTGCGCAGGGAAGCCGGTCTGTATCATGGCGGCGCGAAGGGCTTTGATGGTTTTTGGGCCTGTGGCATTCAGAAATGCCATGCCCATCGAAGCGGCGGGCGCGAAGCGTTTGTGGCCGGAATCGGCAAGGTAGTTGCGAACGGCTACGGTAACGTCGCCGAAGTCGATGTTGACAGGGCAAGGTTTAACGCAACGGTGGCACACGGTGCAGTGGTCGCCGATGTCCATCAGTTCTTCAAAATGTTTAATGGAAACGCCGCGACGGGTTTGTTCTTCGTATAAGAAGGCTTCGGTCAGCAAGCCTACGCCGAGGATTTTGTTGCGTGGGCTGTACAGCAAATTGGCACGCGGAACATGAGTAGAGCAAACAGGTTTACATTTGCCGCAGCGCAGGCAGTCTTTGACGGAATCGGCGATGGTGCCGAGGTCTGATTTTTCCATAATCAGCGATTCCGCCCCCAAAAGCTCGAAGGATGGCGTGTAGGCGTTGCGCAGGTCCGAGCCTTTCATCAGTTTGTGACGGTTGAAGGTATGTTTCGGATCGACTTGGTTTTTGTAGTTCCAAAACGGTTGCAAATCTTCATCGGTCAAAAATTCGAGCTTGGTGATGCCGATGCCGTGTTCGCCAGAAATCACGCCGCCGAGCGAACGGGCGATTTTCATGATGCGTTCGACCGAACGGTAGGCCGTCTGAAGCATTTCAGCATCGTCTGAGTTAACTGGAATATTGGTATGAACGTTACCGTCGCCGGCGTGCATATGCAGGGCGACGAAGACGCGGCTGCGTACGGTTTTGGCGTGGATTTTTCCCAAACCTTGGATAATTTTAGTATCGGTTTTGCCGCTGAAGATTTCAGACAGCGGCTTCATTACGTCCGCTTTGACAGATACGCGCAGGCGGAAATCGCGGAAGGCAATAAAGCAGCTTTCATTGTCTTTGGCTTCGGGCGCGGCGTGGACGGCTGCGCCATAGCGAGCCTTATAGTCGGCAAGCGGCGTATCGAGATTGGCGAGCAACCATTCCCAACGCGCTTTGACAGCGGAAACGTGGGCAAGGGCGTGTTTGCCGCGTTCGCCCAAAAGTTCGGCGGTCGGCAGGTCCGTGCCCATTTTGTCGATGGGGAGTTTGCCGGACAGATATTGCTCCAAAGCGGCACAGAGTTTGAGTTTGTTTTGGATGGAAAGCTCGATGTTGATGCGCTCGATACCGTCTGAATACTCGCCCAGCCGCTCCAGCGGAATCACCACGTCTTCGTTGATTTTAAAGGCGTTGGTGTGTTTGGCGATGGCGGCGGTGCGGCTGCGGTCGAGCCAGAAGGTTTTACGGGCTTCAGGAGATATGGCGATAAAGCCTTCGCCGTCGCGGGCGCGGGCGAGTTCGCAGATGTGCTCGGCGGCTGCCTGTACGGCGGCTTCGTCGTCGGAAACCACGTCTGCCAGCAAGACCATTTTAGGTCGGCCTTTACCTGCCGCTTTGGTGGCATAGCCGACGGCGCGGACGTATCGCCAGTCTAAATGCTCCAAACCGGCCAGCCGCACGCTTTCATGGGCAAGCAGGAAATCACGGATTTCGACGATGGAAGGTGTAGCGGTGGCGACCGTACCGAAAAACTCCATACACACGGTGCGCGTGTATTTCGGCATTTTGTGCAACACGAAGGCGACGCTGGTGATGATGCCGTCCGTGCCTTCTTTCTGCACGCCGGGCAGACCGCTCAAGAATTTGTCGGTAACGTCTTTGCCCAAGCCGACTTTGCGGAATTTGTGGCCGGGGATTTCCAAGCGTTCAGTTTTAACGATATTGAGGCTGTCTGAATCCAGCGTATGTACGTCAAACACGGCAGTTTCTTCATCGTGGATTTTGCCAAAATTATGGCGCACACGTTCGATACGCAACCATTCGCCTTGAGGGTTAACCATGTTCCAGTAGGCGAGGTTGTCCAAGGCAGTACCCCACAGCACGGCTTTTTTACCGCCTGCGTTCATCGCCACATTACCGCCCACGCAAGACGCATCGGCGGAAGTTGGATCAACAGCGAACACCAAACCTGCGTGATGCGCGGTTTCTTCTACCCGGCGGGTTACCACGCCTGCGCCGCAATGGATAATCGGATGTCTGCCGTCCAAGCCTGCCAGCTCAACGTATTCGACGCCGCGATGCTTGTCGAGTTTTTCGGTATTGATGACTGCGCTGTTTGCGTCTAAAGGTACTGCGCCGCCGGTATAACCTGTACCGCCGCCGCGCGGGATAATAACTAAGTCCAACTCGATTAAGGCGCGCACCAAAGGCGCGATCTCTGCTTCGGTATCAGGATTAACGACAACAAATGGATACTCCACGCGCCAGTCGGTCGCATCGGTAACGTGCGTTACGCGAGCCAAGCCGTCAAACATGATGTTGTGTGGTTTGGTGATTTTGCTTAAGCGTTCCAAAATCTGATAGCGTCTTTGGCTGGTTTCATCAAAACTGCTATTAAAACGCTCGACTGCTTTTTCTGCTGCGGCAACCAAGACGTCCACTTGCTGATTGTCGTCGCGGCGCTTGCGGATTTCATTTAAGCGGTGGCGCATTTCGCGTACCAGCGCGGCGCGGCGTTTCGGGTGCTCCAACAAGTCATCGACCAGATACGGATTGCGCACGACCACCCAAATATCGCCCAATACTTCAAACAGCATTCGTGCCGAACGTCCTGTTTTGCGTTGACCGCGCAGGTCTTGCAAGATTTGCCACGCTTCGTCGCCCAATAATCGGATAACGATTTCGCGGTCGGTATAAGAAGTATAGTTATAGGGAATTTCTCGAATACGCTGAGGGGCAGTAGTCGTGGTCATGGTCGTGTTCCGTTGATGGATGTAATGTTTTTATATTAAAGGCCGTCTGAAAAATGCAATTTCTTCTTGATGCCGTAAAGTGTTAATGTAGTGTAATTTTCGATATTTTTCAATGGAAAAGACAATAAACATTTCAATAGGAATGATTTGCAACTAGGTAATATTGTTTACAATCTTGTCGTGTAAATGGTTTTCAGACGGCCTGACAGATTTTATCGCTTGAGTTTTTCTGTAAAACCGCTATAATGCGTTTCTTCTATGGCGGGTCTCCCCGCATGGTAATTCGGAACACCGGGTCAGGGGCGGAAGCCAGCAGCCCACTCTGATGAGCCAGTGCCGGGGGTTCGGCTCGCCACCTTATTCAAAAGATGCCGGAGATGGTTAAGTCTCCGGCATTTTTCATTGCATAAAGCGTATTAAAAAGGCCGTCTGAAATCTCATTTTCAGACGGCCTTTGAGTTTATGAACCAGCTATTTATGCTTCTTCTGATTTTGTATTGGGCAAAACGCAGTTCAGAATAATCGCCAATACGGCACACAAACCTACACCAGCAAAGCTCAAAGTACCTACTTTGATAATCATACCGCCGATACCGGTGGTCAATACGGAGCTGACGATAACCAGATTTTTCGGCTGCATCAAATCGACTTTCGCATCAATCAATGTTTTGATGCCCAAAGAGGCGATTGTACCGAATAGCAGTAACATAATGCCGCCCATAACCGGCATAGGGATCGAAGCCAAAAACGCGTTAAACTTACCGAAAAATGCCATAAAAATCGCAAAAATTGCCGCCCAAGTCATGATGACGGGGTTGCTGTTTTTGGTAATCATCACCGCGCCGGTTACCTCGCCGTAAGTGGTTACAGGAGGGCCGCCGATCAAACCGGCTACGCACACGCCCAAGCCGTCGCCGGCGAGGGTTTTGTCCAAGCCAGGGTCTTTGGTGTAGTTTTTGCCGGTCACATTACCGATGGCCATAATGCCGCCGATGTGTTCGATAGCCGGGGCGATGGCAACGGGCAACATAAACAAGGCAGCCTGCCAGTTGACTTGAGGCGTTTCAAAATGAGGGACGGCAAACCAAGGAGCGTTGATGATGGCGCTGGTATCGACCAAGCCCATGATTAAAGCCAACACATAGCCGGAAGCCACGCCGATCAGAATCGGAATCAGCTTCATCATTTTGCTGCCGAAGACAGAAACAATGACGGTTACCGCAAAGGTAAAGCCGGACAGAATCAGCGAGTCGATATAGTCGATGACCTGCTTGCCGCCTGATTGACCCATGGCCATCTTGCTGGCTTCTGAGGCAACGGACAAACCGATTACCATAATCACCGGGCCGATAACCACGGGCGGCAACAGCTTGTGTACCGCATCCAGACCGCGCCATCTAATCAGCGCGGCAAAGATGAAGTACATGAAACCTGCCGCAAACAGGCCAAACATGGTAGAAGGCAGACCCCATTCTTTGACTGAATAGATGATCGGTGCAATAAAGGCAAAAGAAGAACCGAGGAAAATCGGCACTTTACGTTTGGTAACCAATTGGAACAACAAAGTGCCCAAGCCTGCACCCAATAACGCCAAAGCCGGGTTCAGTCCCGTCAGAAGCGGCACAAGCACCATGGCACCGAATGCGACAAACAAAATCTGCGCACCGGCTACTGCCGTTTTAAGCTGGTTCATAAAAGCTCCGAATAAAATTCAAACGGCGCAGATTATACTGATTTATCCTAGTCATGAACATTTATTTACAAAAGGCCGTCTGAACAAATGTAACGATGACACCTGTTCAGACGGCCTTGTTCGATAACGAATGGTTAATAACTTATCAAAATCGATTAGGAAAATTTTCAGCCGCGTGTTTCGCGCCAAACCAAATAATCGCGCAGGGGTGGCATGGGCGGATTGATGCAGTGCAGACAGATACCGGTTATGTCTTCATCGTCGCTGTCGATATGGTAGTCGTTTGGATCGAAGCGCACCTGCTGCATCACAGCTTGCGCCAATGCTTGTTCCTGTATGACATCAAATTTAAATTTTTCCAAAATCTCATTCAATAGGCAGATTTCGCCGTCGCTGAAAGATTCGCTGTGTTTGACAATGAGGCGTTGATAATCTTCATTGCTGATTTTTTCGTGAAGTAAATCGGTCTGGATAGTCATGATTTTTATTGTTGAAATAAGATGGTCAAGGTGCGGATTATAGCAGATATCGTGGTGGCTGTTTTAAAGGCCGTCTTTAAGTTGACGGGCTTTGGCAGATATGGGGATAAATCTGTTCAATTCAATATTGACTGCCTGAAAATCGCGGCTATCAAAAAAATCGCCGATACGTATGGTTTTTCCCTGATAATCGAAAGACCATGCACCTTGTACACATTTTTGGATACGTAAAATATTGGGAATATTGTGAATTTTTCGTTTCATACCATTTTGGTATAGGTTTTCGTTTGGCAACCTCTGTTTCCTTCCTTGTGCAACAGGAGCTTGGGGAATATGGTCACGAGAATGCCATTCGGAGATTTCTGACAATGGGAAACTACGCCAACGCCCAATGGAGAACAAGGTATAACCATGAGACAGCGTATGGTTACGGATCTTGATGTTTTCACGTACGAAAAGTTGCCAAAGAAGGCCGTAAACAAGTGAACCCACTAAGTAGAAAGTAAAAAGTAAAGGGATGAGAATGGCTTCTAAATTAGTGAAATAGTGTTCTTCAAGGTAAAACGGCGCGATGCATGTAAGAGCAAAGGAAAACATAAGAAATACCGCGGTAAAACCGATTTCCTGCGAGTCATGTACAACACGCGCAGATACGGCAATGCCGTCGGGCATGCGCTCGATTTTATAACGCGAAGATGCCATTAAGAGCTTCCTATTTTTCTGTCTTATACGCTTTTTGCAGCGGTGTAATTTGTGCTAAGCGGGCATGATCGATTTGTTCGGCAATTAAATGGGCTTTCCCTTGTGCGCGGTACTCGGCGGCAATTTTGCCTGCATCTACTTGGTTGGCGGCCTCAAGTAAGGCCAGCCAGTGTTCGCGTTGCGGATAGGGGGCATCTTCAAGGTTCAGACGGCCTTGTTTGTCGGCCACGCAGACGTTTAAGGCCGTCTGAAAACGTTCGGGGCGGCGGAATGCGTCGGTTTTTTTCAAAACATTCAAAATGGTTTTGCTTTTGAACTGCCCGACTTGATGGAACATGATGTGCCAACGGCAGACAAGTTCGGCAAGCTCGGCGCAGTGTTTGGGTGCGCGCAGGCGTTGATTGACTTCGCGGACGGGTTCGACGCCGTTGACGTCGTGTCCGTAGTGTTTGGGCAGGATGTCGGCCGGTGTTTTTGCCTTGCCTAAGTCGTGCAATAAGGCGGCATAGCGTTCGGCGAGGGACAGGTTCATTTCTGCGGCTCGTTGTACAACCATCAGCGTATGAATACCGCTGTCGATTTCGGGATGATAGTCGGCGCGTTGCGGTACGCCGAAAAGGGCATCAAGCTCGGGCAGCAAAACTTTGAGTGCGCCGCATTCGCGTAAAACTTCAATCATTCGGCGCGGATTTTTCTCCATCAAGCCTTTGGCCAATTCCTGCCAGACGCGTTCGGCAACCAAGGCATCGGCTTCACCGTTTTCTACCATTTGCCGCATCAGCGACATGGTTTCATCGGCAATTTGAAAACCATAACGCGCGGCAAAACGGGCGATACGCAAAATACGCACGGGGTCTTCGGCAAAGGCAGGCGAAACGTGGCGCAGGATGCCGGCCGCCAAGTCTTGTTGTCCGCCAAAAGGATCGATGATCGTGCCGTCTGAATCTTGAGCCATGGCATTGATGGTCAGGTCGCGGCGCATCAGGTCTTGTTTCAGCGTAACGTCTTTATCGGCATGAAAGCTGAATCCGGCGTAGCCTTTGGCGGTTTTGCGCTCGGTACGGGCGAGGGCGTATTCTTCGTGACTGTCCGGATGGAGAAAGACTGGAAAATCCTTGCCGACAGGTTGATAGCCTTGAGCCAACATGGTTTGCGCATCTGCACCGACGACTACCCAGTCGCGGTCCTTGACGGGCAGGCCTAACAGATGGTCGCGGACGGCGCCGCCGACAAGATAGGTTTTGATGGTTTGTGTATTCATATAAAAATCGAACGATATAAAAAGGCCGTCTGAAAAGCCGTATTGGGTTTTCAGACGGCCTGAGTCAGAACGCTATTATGAGGCTTTAGGCTTGTTGCCGTCGATGATTTTCAAACCGGCGGAGACCAAGCTGCCGATGTCGGCAACGTTGGCGGGCATAATCAGCGTGTTGCTTTCTTTAGCCAAATTGCTGAAGGCGGCAACGTATTGCTCGGCAACTTTCAGGTTGACGGCTTCAGCACCGCCCTCGGAGCGGACAGCCTCGGCGATTTTGCGGATGGCGTCGGCGTTGGCTTCGGCCACCAGGCGCAGGGCTTCGGCTTCACCTTGTGCGCGGTTGATGCGGGCGATTTTTTCACCGTTTGATGCGTTGATGGCGGCTTGCGCTTCACCTTCGGATTGTTGGATTTCTGCTTCGCGCTGACCGCTGGCAAGGTTGATTTGCTCGATTTTACGGCCTTCGGATTCGGCAATGCGCGCGCGTTTTTCACGTTCGGCGGTAATTTGCGCCTGCATTGAGCGCAGAATTTCTTGCGGCGGAACCAAGTCTTTGATTTCGTAACGCAAGACTTTCACACCCCATGCGCCTGCGGCTTCGTCCAAAGCAGCAACAACAATGCTGTTGATTTCGTCACGTTCTTCAAAGGTTTTATCCAATTCCATGCGGCCGATGACAGAGCGCAAAGTTGTTTGCGCAAGCTGGGTAATCGCCATGATGTAGTTGCTGGACCCATATGAAGCGAGTTTAGGATCGGTAACTTGGAAGTAGATGATACCGTCCACGGTCAGCTGAGTGTTGTCGCGGGTGATACAGACTTGGCTGGGAACATCCAAAGGAACTTCTTTCAGCGAGTGACGATAGGCGACACGGTCGATAAAAGGGATCAGGATGTTCAGGCCTGCGGTCAGCGCTTTGTGAAAACGGCCTAATCGTTCGACCACATAAACTTCCTGCTGCGGCACAACAATAAAGGATTTGAAACCAAAAACAACAACGACGATGAGGATGAGGACGGGGAGGCTGAGCAGAAATTCCATAATGTTTCCTTATGATGATGGTTGGGAGAGTGTGCGGATAATCAGAAGATTACCGTTTTTGGCAGTAATGACTGCGCTTGAGGCCGTCTGAAAAGTATCTTGAGGCCGTTCGGCTTGTGCCTGCCAGTGTGTCCCGCGGTAGGCGACTTCGTAAATATTGTCATGCAGGTGGCGTAGGATGCGGACGTTTTGCCCAATATCCAAATCATCGTTGAGCGCTTGGGGAGCCAACTGATTTTTCAGACGGCCGTGTACCAGCCAGATACCGAGTGCGCTGATGATGGCGGCAGTCAAAACGGCGGCAGAAAAGTGACCGCTTAATCCGTACATGATTCCGGCAGCGGCCAGCGCTACGCTGACCACCAAAAGATAAACCGTTCCGATAAACAATTCGACAATCAGAACAACGGCGGCGGCAACAAACCATATCGTCATGCGGCATATCCTTTTAATAATCTTTTGATAATCCTTATCATAATGGCAGCGGCTTGAAATGAAAAGGCTAAGGTTGAAATTTATTTCAGTTATAATTAAGTCCATTCAAATACGGAGCGGCAAATAATGCAGACTTGGCACGAGGCAATTGGTGCGGAAAAAGAGAAGGCGTATTTTCAAACGATTTTGGAGAAGGTGCGCCATGAAAGGCAGGCGGGGATAACCGTTTATCCGCCTGAGCGCGACGTATTCAATGCCTTTCGGACGACTGAATTCGGAAATGTAAAAGTAGTGATATTGGGGCAAGACCCGTATCACGGCGCAGGTCAGGCACATGGTTTGGCGTTTTCCGTGCAACCTGAAATTGCGGTGCCGCCGTCGCTGGTCAATATTTATAAAGAGTTGGCGACGGATATTGAGGGCTTTCAGATTCCGCAACACGGCTATTTGCAGCATTGGGCGGAACAGGGCGTATTGCTGTTGAACACGGTATTGACTGTCCGTGCCGGTTCGGCGCATTCTCATGCGACTTTTGGCTGGGAGGCGTTTACCGATGAAGTCATCCGGCAATTGGATAAGGAACGCGAGCATTTGGTCTTTATGCTGTGGGGCAGTCATGCGCAGAAGAAAGGCGCGTTTATCGATCGCAACCGCCATTTGGTGCTGACCGCGCCGCATCCTTCCCCCTTGTCGGCCTATCGCGGCTTTTTCGGCTGCAAACATTTTTCGCAGGCAAACGCTTATTTGCAGGCGCATGGTTTAGAACCGATTGATTGGCAGGTTTAAATAAAGTGAAAGGCCGTCTGAAAGCAGATTTTCAGACGGCCTTATAATTTAGTCTCAAATCGAATATTCAATCAGTTCGTTTTGAGAAAAGACATAAACCTGTTTCGGAATCAGCTTCAATTCTTTGCCTTCGGCGATTTGGTAACGCGCGGCATCGCTGCCAGCCAGCGTGATATGCACGTCTTGTTTGTCGTGTTTGACCAAAATATGCGTCAATGCGCCGACTGCGTGGATTTTTTCGATTTTGGCACGAATCATCGGGGTTTCATTTTCGGCGGCAAGTTGCCATTCGTGCGGACGGATATAGCCGATAGCGGTTTGCTCCTGCCATTTGTAGTGCGCGTCCAATTTCCATGAGAAGCCGTTGTAGTGCCAGATGCCTTTTTCGATGCGACCTTCAAAAGCGTCGGTTTCGCCTAAGAACTCGGTAACGAAGGCGTTTTCAGGTTTGCGGTAAATGGCTTCGGCGCTGCCGGTTTGTTCGATTTTGCCGTGGTTCATGACGACGATTTCGTCGGAAACTTCGAGGGCTTCTTCTTGGTCGTGAGTTACTAAAATACTGGTCACGCCCAAGTTGTGGTGAATGTCGCGCAGCCAGGTGCGTAATTCTTTGCGCACTTTGGCATCCAGTGCGCCGAAGGGTTCGTCCAAAAGCAGGAGTTTCGGTTCGACCGCAAGCGCACGGGCGAGGGCAATGCGCTGGCGTTGGCCGCCGGAGAGTTGGTGCGGATAGGATTTGGCGAGGTGGGAGAGCTGTACGAGTTTCAGCAATTCTTCAACTTTGGCACGGATTTGTTCTTTGGACGGACGTTCGGACTTGGGCAATACGGTCAAACCGAAAGCGACGTTGTCAAACACGTTCATGTGGCGGAAGAGGGCGTAGTGTTGGAACACGAAGCCAACTTTGCGCTCGCGCACATGCTTGGCGGTGACGTCTTGGCCGTCAAAGAGAATTTGGCCATTGTCGGCGTTTTCCAATCCGGCGATAATGCGCAGGAGCGTGGTTTTGCCGCAGCCGGAAGGGCCGAGCAGGGAAACGAGTTTGCCGGTGGGGACGTTGAGGTTGATGTTTTTCAGCGCGTGGAAACTGCCGAAGTGTTTGTTTAAGTTTTGAATGGTGATGCTCATGCTGCGTTCCTTTCGGCGGCGGCGAGTTTTTTGTCTTGTAATTTTGTGATGATGTTTTGCACTGCCAGCGTCGCCAGTGCTAAAAGTGCCAATACGCCGGAGAGGGCGAATGCGCCGGTAAAGTTGTATTCGTTGTAGAAGATTTCGACCAGAAGCGGGATGGTGTTGGTTTCGCCGCGTATATGCCCCGATACCACGCTGACCGCGCCGAACTCGCCCATCGCGCGGGCATTGGTGAGGATGATGCCGTAGAGCAGCGCCCATTTGATGTTGGGCAGGGTAACGCGCCAAAACATCTGCCAGCCGCTTGCACCGAGAATCAGCGCTGCCTGTTCTTCGCTGTCGCCCTGCGCCTGCATTAAAGGAATGATTTCGCGTGCAACAAAGGGGAAGGTAACGAACAGCGTCGCCAGAATAATGCCCGGGATGGCGAAGATAATCTGTATGCCTTGCGCTTCGAGCCAGCCGCCCAATGCCGTGTGCGCGCCGAACAATAAGACAAACATCAAACCGGCCACCACGGGCGATACGGAAAACGGCAAATCGAGCAGGGTAGTCAGCAACTGCTTGCCGCGAAAGTCAAAACGGGTCAGCAGCCACGCCATCGCTACGCCCAATACGGCATTGACGGGGACGACAATCAGCGCGGTAATCAGCGTTAATTTGATGGCAGACCATGCCTCGGGATCAGTCAAGGATTGCAGGTACAAATCCCAACCGCCTTTTAAGGCCTCGTAGAATACGGCAATCAAAGGCACAACCAGCATCAGCAGCAGAAAGCCCAAGGCGGTAGCGGTCAGCAACACGCGCAGCCAACGCGGTTCGCTCAGGTTTGGATTGGTAGAATGGGTTTTCATGTTAGTGAAGCCTCTATTTATTCTTGTATCCGTTTAGGCCGTCTGAAAAATGTTTGCTTGGTGTTTCAGACGGCCTGTTGTTTGTTAAACCTTCGCTCCGGCGCGGCGGCTCAAAGTCCATTGCATAATGTTTAAGATCAGCAGGATGACAAACGAGATCATCAGCATAAACAGAGCAACGGCTGATGCGCCCTGAGCATCGTATTGCTCCAGTTTGCCGGTAATAATCAAGGGCAGGATTTCAGACACCATCGGAATATTGCCCGCGATAAAAATGACCGAGCCGTATTCGCCGGTTGAGCGGGCAAACATCATGCCTGCGCCGGTCAACAGGGCCGGTGTGATTTCAGGCAAGAGGACGCGGCGGAACGTAGTCCAACGGCTTGCGCCCAAAGTTGCCGCCGCTTCTTCATACTCGCCCGACAATTCTTCCAATACCGGCTGCACGGCGCGGACGATAAAGGGCAGGCTGACGACAATCAGCGCAATCCAAATGCCGATGGGCGTAAAGGCAATTTTGATACCCAAAGGCTCGAAAAAATGGCCTATCCAGCCATTGGGCGCATATAGGGTTGCCAACGCAATGCCTGTTACCGCCGTCGGCAGCGCAAACGGCAAATCGACCAAAGCGTTTACCAACCCTTTGCCCGGAAATTCATAGCGCACCAATACCCAGGCGACCAACGTGCCGAACACGATATTGGTCAACATCGCATAAAACGACATCCGCAAACTCAGCCAGACGGCTGCCAAGACATTGGGCTCGGTAATCGTGTTCCAAAATCCGCTCCAACCGATTTCCGCCGCTTTGGCCGCCATCATCGCAAAAGGCAAAACCACCAAAAGCGACAGGCATAAAACCGTCAAACCCAGGCTGAGTTTGAAACCCGGCAATACAGAAGGCGTTTTGAGTAACAACATAATGGCAACCGTTAGAATTTAATACACGCTTACTTTAACAAGGCCGTCTGAAAACGGGAAAGAATGCTTTGTTTGGTATAAAGACGATTTTGTTATATTGAAAAGATGAAAAGGCCGTCTGAACATCAAATTTCAGACGGCCTTGCTGGTGTGGTAAGGATCAATAAGCAACAGGATCTTGAGATGCAGGCTGGTGTTGCGCCGCATCATAGTTTTCCTGAGCCGAGCGGACGGCTTTTTCCAAACCGTTGATCCGTTCGAGATAGCGGGCATAGTTGCGTTCATTGCCATAACGCACTTTTTTGCCTTCTTCCAAGTTTTTCTTGGCGGTATCTAAAGCACGCTTGGCCGCGCCGACATCAGCCGGATTGACCGGGGCGACAGCTTCTTCCGCCTGCTCAGCTTTGCTTGGGGAAGTCGGCGTTGCCGGTGTTGAAACAGGCGCAGAAGTATAGACGGATGGTTTGCCGATATTGCTGGCTTTGCAGTTTTTGCCGCCGGCTTGGGTATAGACTTTGCGGCCGGCAGAATCGGTACATTCAAAAATAGGCGCGGCAGAAACCGCAGTTGTCAAAGCGAGCAGTAATGTGCAGATCCAAAGTTTGTTCATTTTTATTTTTCCTTAAAACCATTTCCACCAAACAAACAAAGCCGCAATCATGATGATGTTGGCGAAGAGGATGGGCTTCCACTGTCTGGGCGCACGTCGTAATTCAGAGCCAGATCGTGTGCGGCGGATATAGAAAAACGGGCTGAGTAGCATGGAAGCGGCACATACCAAAATAATCACGGCGTAATAGATTTTGTGCGTCTCCATATCGTTTCTCCGATTCAGACGGCCTGAAATGCTGACTGCAACGCATTTTTTCGTGAAGCGTTGTCTCGAAATTGGGCACATTTGCCATGGCCTCAATCCTGAGGTCTTTGCAAAAATATGCTACAATCGCGTCCGATTATAACATTCTATTTATAAAGGTTTTACGAATAATGATTTCTACCAACGGCATCACCATGCAGTTCGGCGCAAAGCCGCTGTTTGAAAACGTATCCGTCAAATTCGGCGAAGGCAACCGTTACGGCTTGATCGGCGCCAACGGCTCAGGCAAATCCACCTTCATGAAAATCCTCGGCGGCGATTTGGAACAGACTGCCGGCGAAGTCGCGATTGAAAACGGCGTGCGTTTAGGTAAATTGCGCCAAGACCAGTTTGCCTACGAAGACATGCGCGTGCTGGACGTGGTGATGATGGGTCACACCGAAATGTGGGCGGCGATGACTGAGCGTGATGCGATTTACGCCAATCCCGAAGCCACCGAAGACGACTACATGAAAGCCGCCGAACTGGAAGCCAAGTTCGCCGAGTACGACGGCTACACCGCCGAAGCGCGCGCCGCCGAACTGTTGAGCGGTGTGGGCATTTCCGAAGATTTGCACAATGCGACCATGGCAGAAGTTGCTCCGGGCTTCAAACTGCGCGTATTGCTGGCGCAAGCTCTGTTCTCCAAACCAGATGTATTGCTTTTGGACGAACCGACCAATAACTTGGACATTAATACCATCCGCTGGCTGGAAGGCGTGTTGAACCAATACGACTCCACCATGATTATCATCTCGCACGACCGTCACTTTTTGAACGAAGTCTGCACCCACATGGCGGATTTGGACTACAACACCATCACCATCTATCCGGGCAACTACGACGACTATATGCTCGCTTCCGCCCAATCGCGTGAGCGTGCCCTGAAAGACAACGCCAAAGCCAAAGAGAAACTGCAAGAGCTGCAAGAGTTCGTTGCTCGCTTCTCTGCTAACAAATCCAAAGCCCGTCAGGCAACCAGCCGTCTGAAACAGGCAGATAAAATCAAATCGGAGATGGTCGAAGTCAAACCTTCTACCCGTCAAAACCCGTATATCCGTTTTGAAGCCGATGAAAAAGCCAAGTTGCACCGTCAGGCTGTGGAAGTTGAAAAACTGGCCAAACGTTTTGAAACCCAGTTGTTTAAAAACCTGAACTTCATCCTTGAAGCAGGCCAGCGCCTCGCCATCATCGGCCCGAACGGCGCAGGTAAATCTACCTTGCTGAAACTCTTGGCAGGCGCATACAACCCCGAATATTCAGACGGCCTGCTGCCGGACGAAGGCACCATCAAATGGGCGGAAAAAGCCAGTGTCGGCTACTACCCGCAAGACCATGAAAACGACTTCGACGTCGATATGGACCTGAGCGAATGGATGCGCCAATGGGGGCAGGAAGGCGATGACGAACAAGTCATCCGCGGCACTTTGGGCCGCTTGCTCTTCGGCAACAACGATGTCGTGAAAAAAGTGAAGGTTCTCTCAGGTGGCGAAAAAGGCCGTATGCTTTACGGCAAACTGTTGCTGTTGAAACCCAATGTCTTGGTCATGGACGAACCGACCAACCACATGGACATGGAAAGCATCGAATCTTTGAACATGGCGCTGGAAAAATACAACGGCACGCTGATTTTCGTATCGCACGACCGTCAGTTTGTATCTTCGCTGGCTACCCAAATCATCGAATTAGACGGCAAAGGCGGATATGAACACTACCTGGGCGATTACGAAAGCTATCTGGAGAAAAAAGGCGTTTTGTAAGGAAACAATATGAATGCAAATCTTAAAAAACTACTACAAAATCTGTTTGCGCTAATCGTATTGCCAGTGCTGGGCTGGTACATTACGCTTGGAGATACTGTAAATGTTGTCAATACTGAACACGCTTCTCGTAAAGGCCGAGCAGTTGCTTGGTTATTTAACGAGTTCGGTGCAACCGGTGTTTGGGGCTTCTTGGGTATAATTTGGATTGTCTGCCTGTTTTTAGCCATTCGTTCATACCAAGCATGGCAGAAGGATAAGTCGCAGTAAATCAAGGTTTCAGGTAGTCCAAATGTAAGTTAACGCGTAGTAGATGCCCACATAATTCATCAGATTAGATGAGAAAGATGGACATAAAACGGGTGATTACGAAAGCTATCTGGAGAAAAAAGGCTTAGTTTAAGCCCGTATTGATAAGCTATTCTATTAAGGTATTGAAATGCCGTCTGAAAACTGTTGTGTTTTCAGACGGCATTTTTTCTTTATCAAACTTAATAATAGATTACTGAACTTTTATGCTAATTTTATGACCAATAGGAGCTTATATCGGAGATTAATTTAAAAATACAATATTTTTGAAGGAATATATCAAATGGTAGATCTTAAAACTGTAGTACCAAATGCTTCCCAATATGGTGCAAAACTTGCCTATACGACTTACGAGGCAGAACAAGGCGAGTTGAAGAGCGGTATCGTTGAGAGCCAGTCTTCTTCTAAAGAAACAGATCGCGTAACTGCCCGTGAAGCAAGCGGTCAAGCATATGTTGATTTGCCTACCAATGCGTCCGTTTCATTTATTGCGCAAGCAGAAGCCAATGCCGTAACCGTCCGTTATACTGTTCCTGACGGTGAAAGCGGTAAAGTAGAAGTCAAAGTCAATAATACAGTGATCGGTACTTTGGATTTATCTTCCAAATCCAACTGGCAATATTTGGATAACTACAAATATCATCCGGATGGCGATGTTAAAGTTCATGATACACCCGCGGCAGATAGGCTTGCCCGCTTCCAATTTGACGAAGTTAGCCAATTATTTAAAGAGGCCAATATCAAGGTAGGGGATAAGGTTACCATCACTAATATCGACAGCACGCCCGTAGGCATTGACTTGGTTGATTTGGAAAAGGCACCGGATGCTATTAAACAGCCTGAAAACAGTGTCAGCATTACTGATTTTGGCGCAGTCGCCAATGATGGCTCTGATGATTACCAAGCATTCATGGCTGCGATTGAATCTGCCAAAGCGTCTAAAAAATCTGTTTACATTCCTGAAGGTCAATTTGATTTTAGTGAACAACTGCACATTTACGCGCCTGAAGGTGTAAAAATTAGCGGAGCAGGCCAATGGCACACTAAATTGCATTTTACTAGTACTAAAATAGGTGGCGGTGGTATCGTGTTTGAACACGGCACCAACAAAATTGATTTTGGAAATGTTTCCATGGATTCGGATTTAACTTCTCGCTATAACGAAGGCGCGAACTATAAAGGTATTTCCGGTACCTTGGGTCACGGTTCATCGATTCACGATATCAAAATTGAACATTTTGAAGTAGGTGCCTGGATTGGTGATTATGTCCCAGCATCTGATATGCACTACACTAATGGTTTGACTATTTCTAATGCTACTATTCGCAATAACTTGGCAGATGGTGTTAACTTTGCCCAAGGTACCAGCAATTCCACCGTTATCAATTCCAATATCCGTGGCAATGGTGATGATGGCTTAGCAACATGGTCGAGCATTCATGAAAATACCAATGCTCATGTTGCTGAAAATAACCGCTTTTTGAATAATACCGTTGAATTAGGCTGGCGTGCGGCTGGTATTGGTATCTTTGGCGGCAAAGGTCATGAAGTAGCCAATAACCTTATCAAAGATAATGCTAATTGGGGCGGTGTACGCTTAAACACTGTATTCAAAAACAGCCATAATTTTGATTTCAATGATACAGGCATTTCCGTTCACGATAATTTACTGGTAAACAACGGGACTAATGCAGATACATATGGCCGCGTTAAAGGTTCTATCGATTTGGAAGAAGGCAGGGATTATGCTACTCCCGAAAAAGATATTTTGGGAGAACTCAAAAATATCAAAATTGAAAATAACACTATTGTGAATAATCTTTCCGATCAAGAAATTACCAAAACCCGTAATCCTAAAGAAGGTAATATTCCGGAGTCTGTAAACGAGACTACATTGACCATCGAAAATAATCATAGCCTTTCTGTAGCAGAAAATAATTCTGCAAAAAATGTAGCGGAAGTAGATGATCATAGTCTTACCCAAGCCTCGCTTCATTTAGGGGAGAATAACATCATAACCATTACGGACAGCAGCCATGCTCTTGTCAGCGGCGGCGATGGCAATGACCGTATCAGAGGCGGTTTGGGTAATGATACGATTAACGGTGATTCAGGTAATGACATCATTTTCGGCTATGATGGGGTCGACCGTCTTAATGGCGGTATTGGTAATGATTCTGTGCATGGAGGCAATGGCAACGATACCTTATGGGGCGAAAGTGGCGATGACCGTTTGAATGGCGGCGATGGTAACGACGTCTTGTTCGGCGGACAAGGAACCGATTACTTGGTAGGCGGCAAGGATGCCGATACTTATGTTTTCAGCCTTGGAGAAGGTCAGGATACGATTACCGATAATGTGGGCGAACATAATGCACTGCAATTCGGCCAAAATATCTCTGTTAATGACCTGCATATTGATGCCATCACTGATATTCGAGGCAATACCGATTGGAAAATTACCATTAAGGGATCAGAAGGGGACAGCATTACCATCAATGACCAATTCGTTTCCGGTAACACTAACGATGCCGTGATTGATACCTTCCGTTTCGATGAAGGTACATTGAGCCTGCAAGAGTTGATGGGCAGGTTGTCAGGTAATGGCAATATCAGTAATTTGTCAGACGTCAATACGCATACTGAGCGTATGAGCTACTCGTCTGTCGATACGGCTGATGTTCACGATGACACAGCTGCTGCCGCCAATGCTGGAATTATCTGATTGACAGTATATTAGGCTAAATAAAAAAAGGCCGTCTGAAATCTGGAAAATAGGTTTCAGACGGCCTTTTTGTGGCTTATCTTGTTATGGTTGATTGTTTAGAAGGGGATTAACTGAATAAACCTTTAAACCACAACACAATCGCGTCCCACATACGGCGCAACCAGCTGCCTTCTTCCACGCCGGTCAGGGCGACGACGTCTTTTTCGGCAATGATTTTACCGTCTTTCATGACTTTCAGCTTGCCCAATACTTGGCCTTTTTCAATCGGAGCGAGGACGGGCTGAAGCGTTTCTAAAATAGGTTTGACGTTTTTGCCGGTATCATGGGGAATGGTAATGTACACATCGTCCAAGAAACCGATATCTACGGCTTTGGTGCTGCCTTTGTAAACTTTGACTTGGGAAATCACTTCTCCGCCGTTGTAAAGTTTAGGTGTATCAAATGCCTGCAATGACCAGTTGAGCAGTTTACTGCTTTCGCTGGCACGCGCTTCGGTGGATTCGGCACCGGCAAGGATGGAAACAATACGGCGGTTGTTACGTTTGCTGGAAGCAGCAAGATGATAGCCTGCGCCTTCGCTATAGCCGGTTTTTAAACCATCGATACTGCTGTCGCGATAGAGCAGGAGATTACGGTTGGGCTGCTCAATGTTATTGTATTTGAAAGATTTATTTGCAAATAAAGGATAATATTTCGGATAGTCATTAATGAGTGCGGCGGCCAAGATGGCAAGGTCGCCAACGGTTGAAACATGGCCGTTAGAAGAAATACCGGTTGGGTTGTTGAAATGGGTGTGCTTCATGCCCAAGCGTTTGGCTTCTTCATTCATTTGTTTGACGAATTCGTCGATAGAGCCGTTGCCAATGGCTTCGGCAAGGGTAATGGCGGCATCGTTAGCCGATTGGATGGTTGTACCCTTAATCAAGGAGCTGACGCTGACAGGAACTTTAGGATCGAGGAACATACGCGAACCTTCGACTTTCCATGCAGCATTGGAAACCGTCAGCATTTGGCCTGCCTCAAGCGTACCGTTTTCCAGTGCTTTAAAGGCAAGGTAGGCGGTCATCATTTGCGTCAACGCGGCAGGCTCGATAGGGGTATCGGCATTGTTGGATGCCAAGGTTTGCTTGCTGTGCAGGTCGGTAACGATATAGGCAGTCGCCGCAATTTCCGGCGGCGATGTCGGGCTGTTGATGCTGTGCAGCAGCGGTTGCGTTTGAGCATTGCTTTGTACGGCAGGTGCGGATGCAACCGGATCGGCAGCAAGGGCAGGAGTACTAATAAGAGTAGCAAAAATTAAGCTAAGTAGCGTTTTTTTCATCATTATTTGTAGATTTGAATATGAGTGGACACTGTTATGGGGTAAACAGTTTGGCATATTAAATAGATATTAAGCGGACATTATACCGTCTCATTTAGGCTTTGCTAAGATTTTTCTTGCCTTCAGACGGCCTCAGGGGTATGGTTTTAACTTTTTCCTCCGGTCGATTTGACCGAATTGTAATTTATTTCCGAACACTAAAATACCATGAACCATTCCCTTCCTCTTTCTGATTATCTAACCCGTATTTTGACCGCTTCCGTTTATGATGTGGCCGTAGAAACGCCTTTGGATTTGGCGCGCAGTTTGTCAGACCGTCTGAACAATCAGGTTTTGCTCAAACGTGAAGATTTGCAGCCGGTGTTTTCGTTCAAAATCCGCGGCGCGTACAACAAAATGGCGAAGCTGCCGAAAGAAGCCTTGGATTGCGGTGTAATCGCTGCCAGCGCGGGCAACCATGCGCAGGGTGTGGCTTTATCGGCGCAGTATTTGGGTTGCCGCGCCGTTATCGTGATGCCGGAAACAACGCCTAAAATTAAAATTGACGCGGTCAAGAGCCGAGGTGGCGAAGTGGTGTTGAAAGGTGTGTCTTACAACGATGCCTATGATTATGCGATGGAGTTGGCAGAAAAGGAAAAACTGACTTATATTGCGCCGTTTGATGATCCTGATGTGATTGCTGGTCAGGGAACTGTCGGCATGGAAATCCTCCGTCAACACCGCAATATCAATGCGATTTTTGTGCCGATTGGCGGCGGCGGTTTGGCAGCAGGCGTAGCGGCATTTATCAAACAGGTTTGCCCTGAAATTAAAGTCATTGGCGTGCAAACCGATGATTCTTGCTGTATGAAACAATCGGTTGAGGCAGGGGAAATCGTACATTTGAAAGATGTCGGCCTGTTTTCAGACGGCACGGCGGTTAAAGTGGTGGGTGAGGAAACCTTCCGCCTGTGTAAAGAGCTGTTGGACGAAATTATTACGGTCAATACGGATATGTTGTGCGGCGCGATTAAAGATATTTTTGACGATACGCGCAGTATTACCGAGCCTGCGGGCGCATTGGCCCTTGCCGGCCTGAAGGCTTATGTTGCGAAAAACAATATCCAAGGTCAAAATTTGGTTGCGGTCACCAGTGGTGCCAATATGAACTTCCACCGCCTGCGCCATGTTTCTGAACGCAGTGAGTTGGGTGAGGGCAACGAAGGTATTTTTGCCGTTACCATTCCTGAAGAAAAAGGTAGCTTCCTTAAGTTTATCAATGTATTGGGTAGTCGGAATATTACTGAGTTCAACTATCGCTACGGCAACGACAACAATGCTCATATCTTTGTCGGTCTGCAAACTGCCGGTGCGCAAGACTTGGCCGTCATCAGTAAACAACTGGCTGACGCTGGTTTGCCGAATGTTGACCTGACCAATGATGAAATCGCCAAAATCCATATCCGTTACATGGTCGGAGGACGTACGGAAAAAGTTTCCAGCGAACGCTTGGTCAGCTTTGAATTCCCTGAGCGTCCCGGCGCATTGTCCCGCTTCTTGAACCATATGCGCGCCGAATGGAATATTACTTTGTTCCATTATCGCAATCATGGTGCGGACTACGGCCGCATTTTGGTCGGTATCGATGTACCTGAAAGCGATAATGAAACATTTACCGACTTCTTGGAGAGCTTGGGTTATGTGTATAAAGAAGAAACCGATAATCCTGCTTATAAACTTTTCTTAGCTTAATCAGTAAGATAACAGGCCGTCTGAAATTTTTCAGACGGCCTTGTGTTTTATGTTTGGCTTTATCTCTTACGGAACACCAAGTCCCAAACGCCATGACCCAATCGTTTGCCTCGGGCTTCAAATTTGGTTTCAGGACGATAATCAGGCGTAGGGGCGTAATCGGCAGCCGTGTTTTGCAAAGCGTCGAAACTGCTCAAAACTTCCAGCATTTGCACGGCGTATTCTTCCCAGTCGGTCGCCATATGGACATAGCCGCCGCTTTTGAGTTTGGGCAACAGCTTTTCAACAAACGGCACTTGTACCAAGCGGCGTTTGTTATGGCGTTTTTTGTGCCAAGGGTCAGGGAAGAAAATATGAATGCCGTCTAAAGAACCGTCTTCCAGCATCTTTTCCACTACTTCCACCGCATCATGACGCATCACGCGGATATTGGAAATGTGTTCTTCTTCAATCAGCTTCAAGATATTGCCGACGCCTGGGCCGTGAACATCAATTGCTAAAAAGTCGGTATCGGGCAGACGTTTGGCGATTTCCACTGTCGCAACGCCCATGCCGAAACCGATTTCCAATACTTTAGGATTATCCCGTCCAAAAGCGCTGTTCAAATCCAAAGGAGCCTCTTGGAAGTCCACACCAAATTGCGGCCACATCGTATCGATGGCGCGCTGTTGGGCCGCGGTCATATGGCCTTGGCGCAGGACGAAACTGCGGATGCTGCGTTTGTGTTCTTCAGGAACGGTATTTTCGGGTGTATTTTCTGGAATGTTTTCGGACATGTTGTTTTAAATTAGTGAGAAATCAAATAAAAAGGCCGTCTGAAAGAATCAGACAACCCTGCATATAAATCGGCGTGATTATAGCGAATAAACGCTTTTCCTGAAACCTTTTAAAAAGAAGGTTTCAGACGGCCTTTTTAAGACAATACCGGTTGCGGTACTTTGTGTTGCACCGCATAAACCGCTGCTTGGACGCGGCTGCTTAGGTTTAACTTACGCAACAGGTTTTGCACATGCACTTTGACGGTTGACTCTGCCAGATTCAAATGGCGGGCAATGATTTTGTTGCTGTGTCCTGCGGCAAGATAGCCCAAGATTTCCATCTCGCGCGGGGTCAGTTGCTCCAGCAGATGGTCGGAGCGGGAAGGAGATGGAGAAATCAGCGATTGCACCAAGCGGCTGGTCATTTCCGGAGAAAAGACATTGTCGCCATCGACAGCTTTGCGGATGCTTTCCAACAGAAAGTCGGCATTGATGTTTTTCAGCAAAAAGCCTTTTGCACCCATACGCATACATTCGGTCAAATCATCGCTGTCTTCAGAAACAGTCAGCATGATGACGGTCAGCTGTGGATTGATACTTAAAATTTGAGCCAATGCTTCGCGGCCGTTCATGACCGGCATATCCAAGTCCAGCAAGACCACATCAGGCTTGAGCTGCTCAACCATTTTTACGCCGGCCAGGCCGTCTGAAGCTTCGCCGACGACTTCAAAATCAGGCTGGCGTGAAAGCAAGGCTTTGATGCCGCTGCGAAATAGGGTGTGGTCGTCAATAAGGGTAATTTTAATCGTCATGATGCTGTTCTCATTTGTTGCGGCAAAGTCAGCATAACCGCCGTACCTTGCCCAATCTGCGATGTAATGGCCAATTCTGCGTTAATCCGTTGGGCCCGTTCTTGCATAATGCCCAAGCCGACATGTTCGCCTGAAGGCCGGTTTGATAGGTGTTCTTTATTAAAGCCTGCGCCGTCGTCACGAATCGTCATGACAAAATCGCCGTGGTTGGCAATTTCAACGCTGACATGTTGCGCACGCGCGTGCTTCCGGATATTGGACAGGCTTTCCTGCAAGATGAAGATGATCTGCAAATGCTCATCATAATTCAAAGCCTGCCCGTCGTCCTGCCATTTTAAATCAACTGGAATACCTGTTTGTCGTTCAAAGCGCGCCAGCAGCGATTCTACCGCTTCAGGAAAATCTTTATTACTGATTTTTGTGCGGAAATTCATCAAAAGTTCGCGTACGTCTTCGTAGCATTCCTGCACACCGTCTTTGATGAAGCCGATATTTTCTTCGGCCTGCTCGCGTTGGTCTGAAGCAAACGCGCTTTCCAGCATTTGTACCTGCAAATTCAAAAAGGTCAAAGCTTGCGCGATGCTGTCATGCAAACCTTGCGCAATCAAGTTACGCTCCTGCAAGACCGCAAGCAGGCGGCGCTCTTGTTCCATGCGGTTGTTGGCGATGGAAATGCCCAGCTGTCCGCTTAAAGTATGCAGCAGTTTTTCGTCTTGCTCATCAGGCATATGGCCGTCTGAAAAATATAGGGTCAGTACGCCGAGCTGTTCGTCTTGATAAACGATTGGAAATTCTACACGATTTCCTTCTTCGGTTTCACCGACGCTTGCCGCCAAATCAGAACGTTTCCGTTCCTCATCGGAAAGATATACCGTGCCGCCCAAGGCGGAAAACGCCGGTAGAATCTGAGTTAAAAATTCTTCTGCCGCCTGTTGCGGTGTAAAGGTTTGGTGCAGATTGCGCGTGGTTTGGTAGAGCAGGGTCAAATCACGGTTTTGCCGCGCCAAGTCTTGGGTTTGTTTGGCAACTTGTCCTTCCAAGTCTGTATAAAGCGTATGCAGACGGCGGCTCATTTGATTGAAGCCCTTGCTTACTTGGGCAAACTCACGGATCTGGTCTGTCTCGATTTGAACGCCGAAATGCCCTTTACTGATGGTTTCTACACCATTGCGCAATTTTTCCAAGGGCCGGATAATCCATGAATAATGCCAAACAATCATCAAGCCGGCAGCCACAACAATCATCAGCATCATTGCCATTTGAAAGCGGCGCAGCCACAAGGTATTTTGCTCGTTGGCATTTTCCATCGCCTGTAAAAACAGCTCGATGTTGCCGGCAAAACGGTACAGGCCGATTTGGGTCGGACGCTCGTAATGTTGCAAAGACGGCTTGATATTGGATTCCCAATCAATCAACAGCATCGATTGAATCAAGTCGTAAGCCAATGGCATTTGAGACGGAATCAGCGGATGAATGGCATCGCTTTGCGTCACATTAGCCAGCGTACGCTCAAATTCTTTGATTTGGTTGTCAATTTGCGCATTGGGTGTACGGACACTTGCCATGTAAGCCAAACGGTACACCTGCATTTTCAAACTGCCCGCATCTTCAATCGTTTTGGCTGCGTTTTCCAAACGCCAAGAAAGCAGCAGGGTAAAGACAATCGACAAAAACGCCGAACTGACCCATAAAAAAGTCAGCAGTTTTAAACGCGAAGACAGGCTTAGGCCGTCTGAAGATCCGGAGAATAATCGCATAAAGCACGCAGGGAACTAATCCGATAATCTTATAAAAATATCATTCTTTCGGTCTATAAACAACCTGTCTAAAATAATTGTATGGTTATGATAAGAAAAAACAGGGGTTTAATGTAAAATCATGTTATGATAAAATTCATCTCAAGTGAATTAAATCATAAAAATAAGGTTTCAGACGGCCTGAAACCTTAAAACTTATCCAATAAACACAACATCTTGAACCATACTCCATACTCTGCTTCGCAAAGGACTACCAAAATGAAAATTTTCGCACTGATATTGGCCGGCGGGCAGGGAAGCCGGATGGGAGGTGTCGATAAGGGGTTGGTGCAATGGCACAACAAAGCCTTGATAGATCATGTTATCGAAAAAATCCGCCCCCAAGTCAGCCATATCGCCATCAGTGCCAACCGCAACCTTGAATCTTACGCGCAACGCAGCGCACACGTTTTCTCGGATGCGCGCCAATGGCAGCATTACGGCCCTTTAGCCGCTTTGTGTACCGCCGCCAACGATTTGCAAATTGCCACTGCCGATTGGCTACTTATCGTATCCTGCGATATGCCGCGTTTGCCGGAAAACTTAGTTTCCCAGTTTGAAACCATCGCGCGGCGCACGCCATTGTGCAATGCGTTTTATGTGGAGACCCCTGCCAGACCGCATTACAGCGTGATGTTTATCCGGCCGCAAATCCTGCAAAGCACCGTGCCATACCTTTATTCAGGAATGCGCAGCATCCGCGGCTGGCTGCAGCAACAGCGCGCAAGGGTTGTCCATTTCCCTCATGAGCAGGATTTTATTAGCTACAATACGGAAAATGATTTGGCCCAACCTTTGTAGTTGGGTAGGTAGAAGCAATAAGTCTCTGATGAACTAAATTGTTTTGCAATAAAGTATTTTATAAAAGCTTTAGGCCGTCTGAACAACAGACGGCCTTTGTTTGTCATTTTAAAACTAAACAAATTATAGGTAACCGGCAAAGTTTTCTGCTGCCAATGGTTCCCTGCCTAGTAAAGCTGCAAAATCAGAATAGTCGGCGCATGAGCCTTGCTGGAGCAGGGCAAAGCTGTTGTGGCTGATAATGCCGTTGCTGAGGATGTTTGCCAACGGTAGCGCTGGATCAAGCAGGCGTAGGGGGAAAGGCAAAATACGTTGCGGCGGTTTATGGTGCAGGGTTTGGCGGATGGTGGTCAGGTATTCCGCCAAAGTCAGCGTTTGGCTGCCGGTCATATTGATGACGCTATGGTTATTGCCGGTTAGGACGGCAAGTTTCGCCAAACCTTCGGCAACATCGGTAAGATGCACGGGCTGCAAATGAAAGCATCCGCCTTCCGGTAGGGGAAGCAAAGGGAGGCGGGCTAATTTGATGAACAGTTCGCAGCTGGTTCCTCCACGTCCGTAAACGACGGATGGTCTGGCTATGGCAGTCGGCATACCGCTTTGGACGACGGCATCATCTCCACGTCCTTTACTGCCGACAAAGTTGATGGATTGAGATGGGTCGGCACCCAGTGCGGATAGTTGCACCCAGCGTTTGATGCCTGCTGCTTTTGCCCATGCGGCGAGCTGTTTAGGCGTGTGGTGGTGCACGGTTTCGAGTGTTTCAGCATGACGGCTCATGATGCCGATGCAGTTGATGAGGATGTCTTGTCCTTCCAATAAACGGCGTGCGGCGGTTTCGTCGGGGTGAAGAAAATCAAAGGCGCGGCGGTCGGGCGTACAAACTTGGTGACCTTGTTCTTTGAGGATTTGAACGGTACGGCTGCCGATGAAGCCGCTGCCTCCGAAAATGATGATGTTCATATGTTTTTCTTTATGTTGTTGCTGAGGCCGTCTGAAAACCTTTAAATCGGTTTCATCACCATCAGGAAGTAAATCACAATAGTGGCGCAAAAGGCGGGATAGCCGAGCAATTCCCAGCGTCTGGCGTAACGCCAGTAGGGCTCCGGAATGGTGTCTGCGTTTTCTTTATGTGCTTTTTCGGCAATCTTGGCCATGCGGATTTGCAGCCAGACAACGGGCAGCCAGCAAATGCCTGAAAAGATGTATAAGGCAAGCGTCATCCATACCCAATTTTGTTCCAGCATAGTGGAAACAGTGTAGCCGCGTTCATACAGCATCCATAAACCGGACAAGGGTTGGAAAATAACGGCGGGGGTTGTAAACCACCAATCTGCTTTGATGACCCAATGCGAGACGACCGACTGCGCGGCAACCGAACCGCTGCGGTTTGCCCAAAAGAGGTAAAACGCTGTACCAAAACCAGTGCCGACCATTAAAGTAGCCGAGATGATGTGCAGGGTTTTAACGATTAAATAGGTGTTCATTTTTTATCTCCTACGGATTGATACAGGAAAAACAAAGTAGCCATGATTGGCAGGTTTTTTACCAAAGGCGCAAATGGATGCGCCCACATTTCGGGCAGTCTGAAGGCAATGATCAGGCTGTATGCCGCGACGGTTATCAATTGCAGCAGCCATATTGCAGAACGGGAGCGAAAGCGGCTGAAGCATAAAAAGGCAAAACCGATATCCAATAGTGAAGCGGTAATTAATGTTGGCCATTGCAACGGATCGGGAATGCCGACCGATTGCAGCAAATCCAATGACATTTCAGGCATGAAAAGCAGAGGCTGGGTACCGCTCCAGAGCCATAGCAGCCCCATCGAGTAAGGCAGGTAGGCAGGGAGATTGTGCGTAGTGTTGTCGGACATGCTGGTTTCCTAATTTCATTTCAGTTTAAAATATAATCAGTCTGAAATTTCTATAATTTCTGTTAAAAGAGAAATTATAGAATAAAAAAATTTTAGATACTCTTCTGGATTGTTTCTTTAGGAGGGAAATCCATATCCAGTGATTCAAAATCTACCAAAGAATATTAAGCTTCAGATAAACATGCCCATACAAGGACACTATGAGCATGTTTTCATATCCTAAAATAATATTGCCTGTGTTTATTGCTCACAAGTCCATTGCCATCATCGGAAAAATTTTTGTATTCCAGCGCCTATTTTCAAAATTTTCACCATGGTTGAAGTAGAAAGCTTCAGCATTTCATTTGCCCACATGGTCAGCGTACTGATGAAATCATGGGTTTGTTGGATTCTCTGCTTGGCAGTTTCATTTTCCTGACTAAATTCAGGGCTGTCGATCAGGCTTTGCAAAAATTGCCGCGTCGGTTCGATTTCACGCTGCATACGCACTTCTGCGATGGTACGGAACAAAGTCCAGACGTCATCCGAAGTTTCAAAATGATCGCGCCTGTCGCCCAAGATATGCACGGTATGCACCAGTCTCAGGTTTTGCAGCTCTTTAATGCTGTTGCTAACATTGGAGCGCGCTACGCCGAGCGTTTCGGTGATTTCTTCGGCGTTCATCGGTCTGCCTAAGATGTAGAGCAGGGCGTGGATTTGCGCAACGGTACGGTTTACGCCCCATTTGGTACCCATTTCGCCCCAGTGAAGGATAAATTTTTCAGTGGTCGGATTCAGTTTCATAGTGATGACATTCTATTTTTATCTTTTATTTCTGTCAATACAGAAATAAAGAAATTTTTTGCCGTCTGAAATAAAATGTTCAGACGGCCTTTTGTATAAATCCTTATTCTACATATTCTCCAGAAGCTCCAGTCATCATTAGTCATGATTTCCTATCAGTAAAAGATGTTGTTCATAAACTGGTATTTTTTGAAGAAAAATTTATCCGTACAATCTGCCGTATCCGATAACGAGGAGTAAATCATGAAAAAAATGCCTGTATTGTTTGTTGGGCATGGTAGCCCGATGAATGTGTTGGATAAAGAAAACCCGTTCAATCAGAATTTCAGCCTAATTACGCAAAAGTTTGCCAAACCAAAAGCCATTTTGATGATTTCAGCACATTGGTACAGCAGCTGTTTGCAGGTTACATCTGGCAAACATCCTGAAATGATTTACGACTTCTACGGTTTTCCTGATGAACTCAGCCAAGTGCAATATCCCGCGCCCGGTTCGTCTGAGTTGGCGGAGCAAGTGCGGTCATTATTACAGCCGGAAAATGTCGAGCTGAACCCAACGCGTGGCTTTGATCATGGCGCTTGGGCGGTGTTGAAATATCTCTATCCTGATGCCGATATTCCTGTGGTGCAACTTAGCCTTAACCGTTTGCAATCGGCAGAATGGCATTTCAACTTGGCGAAAAAGTTGGCTGCTTTGCGAGAACAAGGCGTACTGATTATCGGCAGTGGCAATATTGTGCATAATCTTAGGGCGATAAGCTGGGAACATATTGATCAAATCGGTGCAGGGTATGATTGGGCGTTTGCTTTCCGTGAAACAGTCAATCAAGCGATTGCAACACGAGATGATCAAACTTTGGTGCATTATGAGCAATTAGGCGAAAAAGCCAAGCTTTCCGTACCAACGCCGGATCATTACTTGCCCTTGCTGTACATCATGGCATTATGCGAACCGCAAGATGAAGTAACGTTTTTCAATGATAATTTGATTGCAGGCTCGCTTAGTATGACGTCGGTTTTGGTGGGGTAAAAAGGGAAGAATCAGAACAAAACAAACCATTCTTTATTTGTTCGATCCGCTTTGCGGATGGTGCTCAGTTGTTTCAGACGGCATTTCAAATCCATATAAAAGCCTTAACCTATATTGGCAAAGATAAGATTAAGCTTGTGTAAATAATCTAGCAGACTAGACGGTTAGATTTGAAGGTAACTTGCAAAATCTCTTTGTAAGAGAAAAGGCCGTCTGAATATCAGACGGCCTTTGTGTAGATAGATTATCGATGTACGACTATTTCGATAATAGGAGCAATCTCTTTGTCACGTGAAGCAGGACACTGCTGAAGGAAGCGGCGGCGGGCGCTAATGGTGTCTTGCGCGTATTTGTGGTGAATGGAATAGAACCTGTGCAGTGCAGGGTTGCATTCTTTAGGCGGCGTACCCGGAGAAGTCAGGCAGGTAATGGCCTCGCAGGCATATTTTTTATCGCCAGTCAGCAGTTTGCCGGCAATATCAGAAGCGTTGACGGCAGAGGCAGAAAACGGCAACAAGGCCGCGGTTAAAACAAAAATGGATAAATTTTTCATAGTGTCGTACTCGTTAAAATAGAATTGGGATTAGAGGAGGGCATCAAAGACCGTCTGAACAACAGACAGCTTTTGGTCTATTAGAATTTAGGCATTGAGCAGCCTTCATTTGCAACGATAGAACATTGAGAACTACCAGACGCTTGACATTGCCTTAGTGCGTCGGCCTCAGCAAGACCGGGTTCTTTTGCGCTTGGAAAGGCAGTCCATTTTTTACCAGATTTACCTTGAGCAACGGCAATGCAACCATTCCGAACCCAAACAGCTACTTTACATGGCGCGTTACGACCACCTTGTTCACAGTTTTTGATGGCTGCCTTTTCTGCTGCCGCACGGGAGTCCATATCAATCGCACCACCTGAAACTCCAGTTTTATTGTTGGTAGCCCAAGCACCGTATTTTGAAGGAACATTGATATTGACAACACGTGGCTGGCTCTGAGCGTAACCGTTATTCGAAGACTGTGGTCTTCCTACGTTATATAGAATCTGTCGACCCGAACTATCGATAATGCGACAGGTACCTGTTGCAGGCTGGTATTCTCCGCCACAACCGTTGGCATAAATATTCAGGCTAACTAACCCTAATAGTACTAAAAGCAATTTTTTCATTATAAGTCCAATCTTTTGTTTATTGATTATTTTTAATATTTAATATTTAAATACAGAAATACTAGGATAGCTTACTTCCATTGTCAGATTGTCCGGGCTGTTTCATGGCATCGGTAGTTGTACTTCCTGTTTGACTACCGCCTATTATCCATGGATTAGTAGTATAGTTATTATTTGATTGTTGTTTATTTGATTCACTAGAGAAATTCTGCGCATTATAATTAGCCTGCTGCTGTTGGCTATTCATCCCCGGCGGAGTAGCAGGCTGACCGTTTCCCCAGCCTTGCATTGCATTGTATCCAGAGTAGGATGCCATGATACCGTTAAACCACATGCCTGCCATAGGCGGTACGGTAATCAGTAGGGTAGAGAGCATCAGACCCAAGCCTAGTTGTTGGGTAACGGTTTCCATAATGCCGGTAGTGCCGCCTTCACCGATGACGGTTGCCACAAATTTGCCGGCTGCCGCTCCGCCGAATAAGTGGCCTACCAAGTCCATGGAAATCTCCGCCATGACGCCGAGCAAGACGCTGGAGAAGATGGTAGCCAATCCGAAGTATAGCCATTTTTGGAACAGCGGGGCGGTTCTTTTGAACAGGAAGCACAAAATAAAGATAGGCGAGAAACCGACTATTTACAAAAGGCCGTCTGAATATCAGACGGCCTTTGTGTAGGTAGATTATCGATGTACGACTATTTCGATAATAGGCGCAATCTCTTTGTCACGGGAAGCAGGACACTGCTGGAGGAAGCGGCGGCGTGCGCTGATGGTGTCTTGCGCGTATTTGTGGTGAATGGAATAGAACCTGTGCAGTGCAGGGTTACATTCTTTAGGCGGCGTACCCGGAGAAGTCAGGCAGGTAATGGCCTCGCAGGCATATTTTTTATCGCCAGTCAGCAGCTTGCCGGCAATATCTGAAGCGTTGACTACAGGCATAGAAAATGGCAGCAGAGCCGCTGTTAAAACAAAGATGGATAAGCGTTTCATATTGTCGTACTCGGTAAAATTAGGATGGGAGGTTAGAGGAGGGTTTCAAGAGCCGCCTGAACAACAGACGGCATTGGGTCTATTAGAATTTAGGCATTGAGCAGCCTTCGGGAGTGGTAATTTTACATTGAACTCTTCCTGAAGCGTGGCATTTCCTCAAGGCTTCAGCTTCAGCAAGGCCAGGGTCAGTTGATCCGAAAAAAAGTGTACCATCTTTTGCTTGGGCAACGGCGAGACAGCCATTCCGAACCCAAGCCAAAACTTTACACGGTTTATTCTGCCCGCCTCGTTCGCAGGTTTTAATAGCTTGTCTTTTAGCGGCCGCAACTGAATCCATCTCGAGTGCCCCACCTGATATACCTGTTTTAGGATTGATTGCCCAAGCACCGTATTTTGAAGGGACATAGATATTAACAATTTCCGTAGGTTGATTTTGTTGATACTGACTAGACGACGTACAGTTGGGATTATAGCCATACTGACACAGCGCCGGATTGTTTTGTAATGCTCCTCTAGTTACGGGGTCAGCAGCATAAATATTAAGGCTAGTCAGTCCTAACAATACAAAAAGCAATTTTTTCATTACGAATCCAATCTTTTGTTTTTTGAATATTTTTAATATTTAAATGTAGAAATACTAGGATGGTTTACTTCCTTTGCCGGGTTGTCCGGGTTGTTTCATGGTATCGGTAGTTGTACTTCCTGTCTGGCTGCCACCAGTCGTCCATAGATTTTGCTGATTGGTGTTTGTATTTGCATCATTGACAAGATTGTCAGTTTTATTATGAGTATGATAATTAGCCTGCCTACTCGCTCCACCATCCAAGTGAGGCGGTACTTCCTGGCGGTTTCCATTGCCGATGACCGAGTAGGCGCTGAAGCTACCCATCACACCGTTAAACCACATGCCTGCCATAGGCGGTACGGTAATCAGCAGGGTAGAGAGCATCAGGCCCAAGCCCAGCTGCTGTGTAACGGTTTCCATGATGCCGGTTGTGCCACCTTCACCGATGATGGTTGCCACAAATTTGCCGGCTGCCGCGCCGCCGAATAAGTTGCCCACCAAGTCCATGGAAATCTCCGCCATGACGCCGAGCAAGACGCTGGAGAAGATGGTAGCCAATCCGAAGTATAGCCATTTTTGGAACAGCGGGGCGGTTCTTTTGAACAGGAGGCACAAAATAAAGATAGGCGCGAAACCGACAAACAGGGAAATCGCGATACGGTACATGATGAGCATGGTACCTGCCACGACGGCAGGACCTGCCGTACCTACCCCGGCAAACCATTTGGCTTCGGAAAGCTTATCTTCCAGATGGTCGTCATCTGCGGTATCAATGGCAGAAAGGCTGGACAGGACAAGTTGAGTTGTTTTCAGGTTTAAGTCGATTTTACAGCCGGTAATATAGGAGGTCTGTTCGGTCAGGCACTCGCTGCCGAAATCGTTATTGCCATGCATAACTTGACTGATGCCATTGGCAAGATTATCAGTCAATACACGGACGCTAAAGCTGCTGCCTAAGGAGACCCCAAGTGCAATGGCAATAACAACATAGTTTTTACCAAGGTTAAAAATAAATCCTTTGAGGCCTTCCTGACTCCGACCTGTTACGATCAGATAGCCCTGAACCATAATCCATAATGTCAGCAATGCCAAAACCATTGTAAGGGCGAGGTTTAAGTTTTTAGATAAGACTACTTCGGTAAAGTAGCCGATTCGCGCATAAAGATAGTCGCGAATGCCGGTATAAAGGAGTAAATCCATCATAATGAGATGAGCTTTCGATTAATTTTTGTAAAATGATGAGATGATCGATTTGTTTGGGCCGTCTGAAACCGATCCGGTTCAGACGGCCTTATACTCAATTGGGTTTATAGATCGGTTTGGTTTTGCTTTCGATTTCTTTTCTATCATCAACTACGTCTTTTGCTTTTTTTCTAAAGCGATTCGTAGCTTCAGTTAGTTTGCCGTATGTCACTCCTTTAGTGATGTTTGTGTTCAAACTGCTGCCGGTAAGCTGTTCTTTGGTTAGCATTTTGCGCATTGAGTTGTAATGTGCAATCAAGCTGTCTAAAGTTTCAATTCGGTTCTTGTACTGATGGTACTTGGCAATTAGGGCATTTACTTGTATCTGTACATTGTTTTCGGCAGTTTCAGCCTTACCTGCCTGATTCGAGTAATTAAAAGCTGTCGTGTTTTTAGACAAAGGGGTAGCAGCAGCGATTGAATTTGCTGATTTGCCTTGAGATTTTACCAAGCCGTTGATTCTATCAAAATCATCTTTAAGCTCCTTATCTATTTGAAGCAGCAGGTCATATTTTTCTTGTTCTAATTCTGTAATTTTTAGACAAATCGTACCTGAGGCAGTGTTGTTTCGTTGTATTTCCCTGCATTTTTTCTTGCGTCGCTCAAACATTCTTTTTGCTTGAGAAGATTCTTGAACATTTGTATCTGCGCCTTTTAATTTGTCCAACCCCCCACGAGTGAGAGCGGATAATTGAGCCTGCCAGTTCATCAGCTGCTGGAAGGCATTGGTCATCGCTGCTCCATCAAATGTCGGTATACCTGTTGCCGTTACGGATGTATTTCCCAGCATTCCTGCGCACACTAAAACTGCAGCCAGTTTTCTCATTGTGTTTTTCATTTGCTTACAATCTTTCTTAAATTAAATTATTTAAACGTATTCAAGTTTTTTGTTTTTCAGTAAGGATCATCTGAAACGCTTGCTGCTTTCAGACGGCCTTTGAGTTTATTCGTCTATACGACTAATCCGCGTTGCGCATCACATTGGTGCTTGCTTTCTTACCAGAACCCTTACGTTCATCGTAGAAGGTCTGTAACCAATCCTCTGGTCTTACCGCATCAATGCCGACACCAAGACGTTCGGCCGTTTTCTTAATAATGCCGTCCATGATGTCGATGTTGTCGGTACTGGCGGAGATGACTGCCAATTCATCGTCAAATCCGCGCAGATTAAGCTGGCATACTGCGGAAGCATGGCCCTGTTTGACCAAGAAGCAGCGGCTTCGCTCATCCAGGCTTTTAATCACTTGGAACTCTGAGTCCGTCAGCTTTAGTCCATCGATGTAGTCTTTTTTATCTGCATTCGGATTTGGCAGCAGTATCATGGTAGCTGTCTGCTCAATCAGTGCTGCAGAAATATCGCTTTTGAGGGCGTCTTCCGGAGACTGGGTGGCAAAGATACCCATACCGTTTTGCTTACGGATGGTTTTTTGTTTGTTTTTGGCAAACTCTTTCAAGCCGCCTTCGCCATCAAGGATTTTCCAGAATTCATCCATGATGTAGATAAAGCGGCGACCATCGATAAGCTCTTCCATTCGATGGATCAGATAACCGATGACTGGATCGCGTACCTGTGGGTTTTCAATCACGTCGGTGTAGTCGAAGCCGATGATGTTGGCACCACTGAAGTCGATTTTGTCCTGAGGGTTATCAAAGACCCAGCCGAGACTGTTTCCTCTAGTCCATTTGCGGATATTGGCATAGAGGGAATCGTCGCCGGTATTGGGCAGCGATTTTTGGAAGTTAGAAATACTGCGCAGTGCCATTGGGGTATCAAGCATGGCTCGAACGGCGCGCAGGATATCGTCGTCTTCTGCTGCTGAATAGTGCGCCTTGCCACCTAATTGCTTCATAAGGCCACAGAGGAATTGGACATTTGCCTCTGTATTTTCGCATTGGAAGGGGTTGAAACCGGTCGGCTGACCGCTTTCCAGCGCCATATAGGCACCGCCACAAGCTCTGACGAAGATCTCGGCACCACGGTCTTTATCGAAGAAGAAGATAGTGGGTTTGGGATCGTATTTTTGTACCTGGCTAAGGAGGAAGTTGATAAGGGCTGTTTTACCTGTACCGGACTTACCAATAACCATGGTGTTGGCAATGGCTTTTTCACCTTCGGAATCTTCACCTTCAAGGGTTGCATGGAAGTTGAAGTAGTAGGGCTGACCATTGGTTGTTTGAAGAACGGTAACGCATTGCCCCCATGGGTTGCCCTCACGTTTACCAACGGCAAAGTTGTGAAGAGGACAAAGGCCCAAGAAATTTAACGATGAGAGATTGGCAATACGAGTGCGGTAGTTCCAGTTACCCGGAAGCTGGGCATAATATGCGGCGCAGATGGCCAAGTCTTCTTTTGTCGTTACAAAACCTGCATTGGAAAGCTCTGCTCGGGCAGAGGCAATGTTTTGGGAAAGCTGCTCTTGGCTGTCGGCGTAGATAGCAAGGCTAAAATGGTAGCCGCCAAGGACAAAATTGCCAGATGCCAGCTGGTCCATTGCATGGTCGAGTTCTGCAATTTGGGTAAAGGATTTGTCGCCGGAAGAGATCATCATGCCACGAGTGCGCTCGAGGGTTTTCATAGCATCGTATCGGCTCATAGGGCTGAAGCTATGGGTGATGATGTATTCAACATCCAAATATTTGAGACCATTCAGTATCCCAGGGTAGGTACCATCAGGATATTCTTTAAGGTTGAGTATGGCACCGTAGTGGTTTTTACCCTCAGGAGTACGTACGATATAGTCGCCGGTTTTGGAAGAAAAGAGATGTCGGCTGAGGGGTAAGTAGTTGTAAACTGGGGCTGGAAGTACAGGAACTGGCTCGTTAACGCGGTTAAGGATGTAACCGAAAAGTTCGAGGGTTTCAGAGAATACAGTCCCGTTTTTACCTTCGTACATACCAAGTCGGTATGGATGGTAGTCTTTGAGAACAGCTTCAAGGTTGGTTGCTAATTCGTTAAGTGTACCAATAGCTTGTTCCTGCTCGGCTTTGAGACGATCGATATTACCCGATTTATCAACGAACTTTTTGCCATCGACAACTGGGCGATAAATCATGGTCAAGTAAAGCTCGTTATTCATGAGCTTTTCTTGGGAGAGTCGAGAGAAATAACGATCAGAGAGGCTTTGGTTGAAAGACTCTTGAAATTCAGGACGTAAATCGATACTACGATGACGTCGAATGTCATGTACCCAAAAGGCGACATTTACGTAGTCGGGGGCACGCAAGGATTGGAGCAGACGGTTAAATGTATTGTGCTTGTGCTCAAGCTCCCATTCTTCACGACCTACGAAGGGAAGGCCAGACAAATGCCATGTTGTCAGGTAGTCTCCACCAGTGGTTTTGACAATGGTTGGAGAGACATGAGTGGAGAGGGATACGAATTGACTAATTGATGCGTCAGGAGTAAACATTTTATTTGTTTTTTGTGTTGGAATTGTCCGACAGAAAAAAGTATCTGTCGGACGTTTTGTTGTCATTGTTTGGGAGGATTGTTGCGGTACTCGTTAGGCGAGAAGCACCATGTGTCAGGAAACTCTTCTCGATTTCTGGCTTTAAGCCTAAATTTCAGGCGTAAGCCTAGAAAACGAAAAATCATGTCATCTCGCTTAGCCATCTGCCTCATAATCAGAATGATGAATGGGATGGTTAGCAAAAAAAACAAATTGAAGTACATTCCCATTAATAATCCTGAGCCGGCCCCTATAAAGAAAGGTATATAGGGTACGCCGAGAAAGGTTGCCGGACGTGTACATCCTCGAAAAACGATGTTTTTTTGCATAATGAATAATTATGCAAAGAATTGCAATACTTGCATCATTGCTGAAGTTGTACCTGCAGAGCAGGAGTCTGCATTACCAACCAGCATTTTTGCAATTTGACCAGCTGCACCAATCAACACACCACCAATCAAAATAGGAGCAACGTCGGAAATGCGTTTGTGAGCAAAAGCAATTTGGTAACCGGCAAAGATGATGGCGATGGTTACGACGGCAACGGACATCAAGTTCAATACGGTATGAATATTTTTAATAAATTTACAGGCACCGCCAGAAGCTGAGGTGAAATCATCGGCTGCCATACCTATTGTCGGTGCTAAAAATGCTGCAGCAACAAAAGCTGCTGTTGCAACGTTTTCAGCAGTAAAGCGGGATTTTTTTTGGATCTGAGTGTTTTTCATTTGAAATTTCCTATGTTTATTACAGGTTGATGTGGAAAAAAATCGTATTGTCTAGAAGACTGCTGCACTATCTGTGTAAATATTGCTTTGCGCTTGTACAGCATTATTGTCTCGTAGGCTATGTTGTTTTTTGGGTACAGTAGCCGGGTATGATTGTAGATCGGTGGCAACTGTCGAATTTTGGCGGTTAGGCTGTTGCGCTGTCATTTGCAATATAGGGCGTGAAGCATTTACGGTATTGTTGATGACTGGGATGGCATTTTGTGGATTAGCTTTTCCCCTTCTCCCCATAGATGAAAAAATTTTTTGTACATATCCGTGCTTATAGCCAGTTACAAAGTTACCAGAATAATAGCAGCTGAAAGATTTACCCCAATCTTTTGCTCGATTGTAGCATTCTCGCAATATATGAGAACCTGCCTTGACGTTTGGGCATACTTGGAATGCTTGTTCGTAGGAATGCAATCCGTATTTTTTTAAATTGTATCGATTAACTTGAGCTAGTCCCAAGGAGAAGTTAAATCCTTTTTGTTCCAACATCTTGGCAGTAGCAACTGCTTCAGCCAAATTTTTCGGTTGTCTTTGTAGTCGGCCACCTACAACACCTATAGCATATGGATTACCTGAGGATTCAACTCTCACAACATGATGCATGACGTCATGAGGAACAGCTAAGTCAGTGCAGGAAAAAAACATGATAGTAGAGATGAAAATATGAATTTGTATTGACGCGAAATTTAGCACAGATTAAAATAATTCACAAGATTTTAATCAATAAAAATAACCAAACATGAATTGTCTTTTCTTCATTTTTAATTTAAGACGCTTTGGTTGTAACTTAAGTTGTTTTATAAGGTGCTATGTATGTTTCTTTTAAGAACGCTGTTGCTGTCTGCTAGTGTGGGCGCGCTAATGGCAGGTTGTGTAAATCAGTCTGCTCCAGATTTCCCAAGTTCATGGAAGCCATTAAATGAACTACCTGATCAGGTAACTGAGATTCCTCTTGTCAAACCTCATGTTTATCAAGTAACACGACTTGATACAACTGTAAAAGGTTTGTTGGAGCGTTGGGGAGAAGAGGCAAAGATGCCTGTTGTTTATGACTATACGCTTGATTTTACTTTGTATAAGAAAGTATCAACAATACGAAATACCGATCTTGATAATGCCTTAAGTGAATTATCTAAACTTTATGAAGATAAAGGGATGGTTTTCTATGTGCAAAATGGTGTCATTATGGCGCATAAGAGAATGGATGTTGCTGTGAAAAACAGTGGAAAGAAAAAACATGAGAGATCAGCAAAAGCTGATGTAAAAACTCAAGATTAAAATGGAAACATATGTTCAAATCAAGTAAAAATACTACTGATGGCAATATCCAAAAGGCTGTAAAAAGATCTTTGGATTTTGAAACGACCTTGGTTGATATCCGCAAAAAAAGTGAGAAAAGGGCATGGATTGTTGCCGGTATTTCTACCTTCTCTTCTTTGTGTCTGCTTGGCGGATTATTTTATATTTTGCCGCTGAAAGAAAAAGAACCTTATCTTGTTATGGCTGATGTCTATACGGGACAAGCTACTGTTGCTAAACTAGCCGGCGATTGGAATAATTTAGATATTACTAAAAATGAAGCAGTAAATAAGAGTAATATTTCCCACTTTATTATAGCTAGAGAATCTTTTGATAGTCAGATTATTTATGATAATGACTGGGCTACAGTTTATTCTATGTCGGTTGCAGGGGTATCTGACAGCTATCGCAATCTGATGAATAAAAGTAACCCGAATAGCCCATTTAATCTTTATGGGTCTGCTCAGTCAATTCGCGTTAAGATTTTGAGTATCGTCCTTAATAATAGTGGAAAGGCCGATGGTCGCGATGCTAGCGCAACAGTAAGATTCCAAAGATTTTTATTAAATAAGAGTACTGGCATATCAAGATTTATGGATAGCAATGTTGCTACTCTGACCTATACTTATAATAGCAATTTGAAGATGGATGAAAAGTATAGGTTAAAAAATCCCCTGGGATTCCAGGTATTGTCTTATCGTGTTGATCCTGATGCTAGTGAATCACCTGTTCAAGATTTATCTTCAGATTATCTTTCTGCAGGAACATCATCTGAAAGCCAGGCTCAGCAACAAGTACAAAGTGTACCCCAGCCCCAGTTAGAAGCTCCTACATCTGTAGATAATGATGTTCCTAATGCTTCTCCTATATCTGTTGAAAGTGGAAATCAATAATGTTAAGAAAAATGTTTTTAGCAACAGCAGCATCGTGTTTGTTGCAAGGAAGCGTCTATGCTGCAGCTATTCAAGAGTATACGTTTCAAGAAAATACAACTTATCCTGTTCATACGGCACAAGGCGTAGTCACACAAATTGAACTTGACTCTCGTGAAAAGGTTAAAGATTTTGGTGCAGGCCTAAGTGGTGGATGGGATTTGGTACGTAGAGAAAATGTGTTTTATCTGCGTCCAAAGGCTGATGCAGTTGATACTAATCTTATTGTTCGTACTCAGGCTCACCAATATATTTTTGAGCTTAAGGTTATGAAAAATGTTGTTGGTAATTTAGCAGAAGCTTCAGACAAAGGGGTGAATTATCAAGTTAAATTCAGATATCCCGATTCTACGGATTTCAGTCTTCGTGCTAGTACTTTGGCTGGTTATAGCCTGAAATATGATTCTTCTAAAATCTATAATACTAATTATGATGTGGCTGCAAATGAAAAATCTCGTTGGCTAGTTCCTTTAAAAGTCTATGATGATGGCAGATTTACCTATGTCCACTTGAATAAGGGCAAGTTCACAGGTGATTTTCCTGCTGTTTATGGCAGAAAATCAGAGAAAGGAGCTGAGTTTGTCTTAAACAGTAATGTTGAAGGTAATGTAGTTATTGTCCATGGGACTTATCCATTCTTAGTTTTGAGACATGGAAATGATGTAGTTGGATTAAAAAGGAATTAAGAATGTCTGATAAGCTAAATAATGAACATCACAAAGATAGTGAATCATCACAAAATTTATATTCAAGCCAATACGAACAAGAACAATTGGCGGGACTTGAGGAGAATGCTCCTCAACTAAATGCTCCTATTGATCGCACAGTCAACAAAAAAGCTATTGCGTTTATTGTAGCTGCAGGTTTTGGGTTAGCTGGGCTAGGGGCATTTGCCTATCATCAATTTAGTGGTTCTGATGAAGCTCCCCCTCCAGAACGTCCTCAGGTAGTTACTGTACCAGATTTACCTGCTCCGGAGCCTCAAGTTGCTGAGATACCTCCAGTTGACTTAGTGGAAGAGCAGAAGCCTGATTTAGAAAGTTCTAAAACTACCGAAACTGTTACACCACCAATAGAAATACCATCTCCACCGATAGTAGAGACCCCTCCACCTATAATTCCTAATATTCCTGTGCAGCCTGTGGATATGTATGCCAACACGGATTCTAAATTTGTTGAAGATGGGGAGGCTGCTCAGAAAGAATCGGGAGCAAGCATAGCTCAAGCTAATGCTGTTCGTTATATGCATAACAGGGATAAATTACTTTTACAAGGTACTTATTTACGCTGTGTATTAGAAACTAAAATTGTTTCTGAAGTAAAAGGATTTACATCTTGTATCATCACTGAGCCTGTATACTCTGCCAGTGGAAAATATCTCTTGTTACCGAAAGGTTCGAAAGTAATGGGACAATATGGTTCCAGCAATCCTACCGGCCCACGAATGGAGGTTATTTGGAATCGAATCATAACACCTGAAGGGATTGATGTAACACTTGAATCTCCTGGTGTAGATAATCTTGGTGCGGCTGGCCATGTTGGTAAATTTAAGTCTCATTGGGGATCACGTTTGGCATCGGCTTTATTGATTAGTATGATTTCAGATGCTTTTAAATATGCTGCTACTGAATATGGCCCACAAGGACAAACAGTTACAACATCCTCATCAACTACCACTAATCCTTACGAGAGTGATACAGCCAATACATTGAAGCAACAGGCTATCAGCCAGCTTGAGCGAAATAATGCTCGTCCCAATACAATAACGATTAACCAAGGGACCTTGATTAATATTTATACTGCCCAGGACATTGATTTCAGTTCGGTTATGCAGTAATTTAAAGGGCCGTCTGTTTTTTCAGACGGCCTACTTATTATGCTTTCATCACAAAGAGGATTACTGATTAAGCCTCTTGTCCTACTACTATCTATAGCCCTATTGTTAAATATAGTGCTAAGAGTTTGTATAGAGAGGTGTATCATAATTATTAAAACTTATTTCAAAAATATTTAGTTCAAATATACAGTGAAACTGCCAAGGATAGCACCAAAAGAGAGTGATAAATTTCATACTACACATTAGTAGAACTGAGCTTTTCCTCATCTCCTAAGGCTGTCTGAAAACTAATATCTTCACTAGAAAACTAAAATAATCTATTTCTTTGACTACAGGTATTGAAATGACTCTAAAAAACAAATCTATTATTACGGTAGTTTTACTATTAATTTCTTTCATTTTAGGCTGTTACCTTTCAGGCTTTATCTTGCTGCAATGGTTAGGCTTAGATAAAACCCCCTTACTGCTTACAACATGGTTCACATACTATAATACGTTGGATATCCCTCAGGTTGCCAAATATTCACTGCAAATTAAAACATCAGGAATTGTTGGATTTGGTTTTACTTTTCTGATTGGTCTGCTTGGTTTAATTCCTATTTGGCGTACAGCCTCCCAAAGTCTTCATGGGGAAGCACGATTTGCTGGAATGGCTGATTTGACAAAAGCAGGATTTTTCAAACAAACGGATACTTCAATTGTTGTCGGTAAATACAACGGCAAATTATTACATTACAATGGCCAGCAATTCGCATTGTTGGCAGCGCCAACACGTTCGGGTAAAGGTGTCGGCATCGTTATTCCGAACCTGTTAAGTTATAAAGGATCGGTAGTAGTTTTGGATATCAAACAGGAGAACTTCAATTTGACTAGCGGCTACCGCAAAGAAGTATTAGGTCAGGAAGTCTATTTGTTCAACCCGTTTGCCGAAGATGGAAGGACGCACCGTTGGAATCCATTTACCTATGTTTCTTCCGATCCTGACCAGCGAGTATCGGACTTAATGTCGATAGCTGCAATGCTATATCCTGATGGAGATAGTCGTGACAAGTTTTGGGTAGCGCAGGCAAGAAATGCGTTTTTGGCGTTTTCACTTTATTGTTTTGATGAACATGAAGCAATGGCGGATTTTCCAATAGAGGGTAAGGGAAATGAGCCGGCTTGTACCTTAGGAAAAATATACCGTCTTTCATCAGGTAATGGAACAGAACTTAAGGAATACTTCACTTCTCTATCACAACAACCATACCTCAGCGAGGCTACAAAAACTGCTTTTTCCGGTTTAATCTCTCAAGAAAAAGAAACTTTCGGTTCTATCATGGGTACATTTAAAGAACCTTTAAACCCATGGATTAATCCCGTCATTGATGCCGCCACTTCCGCTGATGATTTTCTGTTGACTGACGTACGTAAAAAGAAAATGACTGTTTATATCGGCATTCTTCCTAACAAACTTGCTGAATCAAGAGTCATTGTTAACCTTTTTTTCTCTCAACTTATCAACCAAAATACGAAAGAGCTGCCTCAGGATAATCCAGATTTAAAACACCAATGTATGTTGTTAATGGACGAATTCACAAGTATCGGTAAAGTTGAAATTATTGCTCATTCTGTCAGCTATATGGCAGGTTACAACATTCGCCTATTTCCGATTATCCAATCAGTTGCCCAGCTGGATGCTGTTTATGGCAAAGAATATGCGCGTACTATTATCACTAACCATGCTTTGCAAATCATCTATACACCTAGAGAACAGCAGGATGCAAACGAATACTCTGAAATGCTGGGTTATACCACAGTGAAAAGAAAAAATGTCAGCCGTGGACGCGAACGTAGTGTCTCAGAAAGCGAAGAACGTCGAGCACTAATGCTGCCGCAAGAGTTAAAGGCAATGAGCCAAGATAAGGAAATTATCCTTTACGAAGGTATGTCACATCCGGCGCAAGTGGGGAAAATCCGTTATTACCAAGATGGAACATTTACCAAACGACTGATGGGGGCAGTGAAAGTTGCCTCGTTAAAAGGAAAACGGTAATAGTAATAAAAGCTCAAGGCCGTCTGAAAATTAAATTTCCAGAATGATTAAAAAGGAATTTATATGAGACTATCAGCGATTACAGCCATATTAACTGTATGCTTGGTGACTTCCTGTACTCCACAGATTAGTAATAACAATATTAAGGATTCTTCCAAGATGCAGAATATACAAATGGAAATAACTATGGAACAAGTGCGCAATCGTTGCCGAAGTATGTTGCACAAAGTGGAAAATCGGGATGATCTAATTAAGCAGATGTATGATACGGCCTTTAAAGATGACTGCCTGTATGCAATGTATGCGCTAGAATTAGAAAATATTTGGAAAATCCCGGTTGTTGAAGGTTATGTCAATAATCATTTCGAAAATTTTGCTTCTCCTATCGGATTGTATGTGGCAGTACAATATAGTTCATATCAAACCAGTTTCATTATTTTACCGACCAAACAATATTTCAAAGAAAAAATAAGTATTTTCCCAGAAAACAGATTTCCCGACTTTTTACCGAAGCCTAAGGAGAAAGAAATGCCTCCTGAGTATGGGGATTATTATCCAAGACGTGAAAGTGACCCAATTAAAGAGCTGGTTGATTACTACTGGCGTGAAAACGGTCGTGAAATAATTGCAGCAAATAACGGTTCTGGAGCAATTACATCATTTACTTTTTATAGTAATACAGAAATGAGCCCGATGGGTTATTGATACTGAGACTAATATATTATGACTAAATTAAAAGAAAAAGCAGAAACTCAATTAAAAATATTGGGTTTCCATAAAACAAAAACACAATTCAATCCTACTATGTCAGAATTGGACAGGATAAAGGCAAATTATGAGCTGGTTAGACAGATTAATCAGTTTAGCAGTAAAGGACAGGGTTTTTTCAAAGTCACAAATAGTAAGAGTAATGCGTATTATGAGCCTAACGATAGAAACATCTATTTCCGACCAGGAACAGAGTATACTACTGCCACAGCAGTAGCCCATGAAATAGGACATGGATTGGGTAAATATCAGGCTAAATCTGCTAGTTATTATAATACTGCTAAAGCTTATGCTCAAGCACGAGGCTATGGAGAAGCAGAGGCTATCTTTAATGAAGCACGTATGATTGCTTATGAAGAGCGAAATAATGGAAGTGCTTATAGTACTCAAATTAGCGGTAATCTTTATCCTTATATCAAGGGTAAATCTTTCGAGCAAGTTAAGGATTTGATTGCTCGCCAAAATATGTATGGTATGCGTCCAAATTCAGAAGAAAATGGATCTATTAAATTGAGTTATTACGAAAAAGATATTTATTACTTTCTGAATAACCGTACTAATTTTGCCAAAGACTTTTCTGAGGCATTCTTAAAACCGGAAGATAAACAAGTATTTGTTAAACATATGGCAGATTATGATACGTTTGGAAATAAGGGTAACAATAAAATTGTTGCTGATGGATCATATAGCCGTGATAGTTTATTAATAGGCAGATCTAAGACTTATCTAAAAAGTGGGGCATATATGTATGGAGATGCCGGAGATGATGTTCTAAAAGGTACTAATCAAAATGATATTTTATTAGGCGGTAGTGGTAATGATGTATTAATTGGTGGTAATGGTAATGATGTTTTAGCCGGTAATTCTGGAAGAGATAAATTGTTTGGTGGTAAAGGATATGACAAATATCGTGCTGACAATTCAGATATTATCCGAGATTCAGACGGCAAGGGTGAAGTGTCATTAAATGGTTATATATTACAGGGAGGTGTACGCGATTTATCTAAGCCAGACCGTTTTGTTTACCGCAGTTCTAGAATGGTATATGAATGGGATAGAAATACAGGGACATTAGATGTAAATGGTCTTAAAATTGAAAATTTCAAAAATGGTGATTTAGGAATTCATTTAAAAGAACAAAAAACAGGCCAATATAATGATGTTGTTAGAGTACATTCTGCTACGGGAATAGATGGTATAAAGATTTTGCGTCAACCTCGGAATACCAACATGGCTCATACTCCAGCTCCTAGCAATGGGGATGATATGTACACTAATCAGCCTTTGAATTTGGAAGCAATCCCACAAAATGCCCAAAATATCTATCAGCAGAGTAAAAAAATTTTTACTGAATTCTGTAATAAAAAAGATATTATCTACGATGAAAGAAGCCTAGATAATATTGCTATGGCACTGGCTGCTGAAGGGTACGCAAACAAGATGAGAGGTGCATCTCTTATTAATATCAAAGAAAATGGGCATATTTTTATTGGTGATAAGGCTCCTGAATTAAGAACTGCTTCTGTGGATATGCAGAAAGCTGCAGTTACACCGATAGAGGAAAGTCTTATAAAGGTACAGGTAACAGCTCAGCAATTTGAATTAGAAACACAGCAAAGACAGTTGTCACAAGTACAAGCTCGGGGAATATAGGTGTTTCTTAATCTTGAATAAAAAACTTCCTCAAATTTTAAATTTCATTATAATCGCATATTTTAAATCAATTTATTTTTAACTATGGATGAATTAAACTCAACAATTTCAGCGGATTTCTTAGATTATCAATATGAAGTATTGGGAATTACCTCTTTCTTAAAAGATCCTGATGTGACTGAGATTTGTATTAATAGACCAGGAGAGGTATTTTTAGAAACCTCTCAGGGGTGGAAAAAGGTAGAAGTAAATACGCTAAACTTTGATAGGGCACGTCAGTTCTGTACTGCTGTTGTTAATGAAAGTAATACTGGGCAGCGAATTACGGAAGCGGAGCCGATGGTATCGTTGACATTCCCAACAGGACAACGTGCCCAATTTGTGATTCCTCCTGCCTGTGATGCAGGAAAAGCTTCAATTACAATCCGTTTACCATCAAAACACACAAAAAGCTTAAGCCAGTATAGCAAAGATGGTTTCTTTAGTCAGATTATTGAATTAAATGGAGAATTGTCTCCTCAAGATAAGGAATTAGTTGAACTGAAAAATAATCGGAATTACGAGGAATTTTTTAAAAAAGCCGTTGAGTATAAAAAAAATATTGTTGTTTCAGGTGCAACTGGTAGCGGTAAGACTACTTTCATGAAAGCATTGGTTAATCACATTCCTTTAAGTGAGCGACTAATCAGCATTGAGGATGCTAGGGAGCTATTTATTCCTCATGAAAATGTAGTTCATTTACTTTACTCAAAAGGTGGACAAGGTAGTTCAAATATTACGGCAAAAAGTTGTATGGAATCCTGTCTGCGTATGAAGCCGGATAGAATTATTCTAGCAGAGCTACGTGGTGACGAATCATTTTATTTTATTCGAAATTGTGCATCTGGACACCCGGGATCTATTACAAGTTGCCATGCTGGTAGCACAGAACAAACATGGGATCAATTAGCATTAATGGTAAAAGCATCACCAGAAGGAAGTGGTCTGGAGTTTGAAGTTATTAAAAATCTGCTCAGGCAGACCATTGATATTGTTGTACACATTAAAGCTCATGCTGGACAACGTTATATTACGGGTATTGATTTTAATCCTATTAAAACTTGATATTGAACATGACGTTTATGCTTGTAATTGAAGCAATATATTATTTAGATGATACAGAATGTGTGAAACATAAAAAGCAACCGTAGGCTTATGCTGTTAAGGTTGTATATTAATGAAAGCATAAAGGCCGTCTGAAAATCTTTCAGACGGCCTTTATGCTTTACTACTTAAAACTTTGTAGGTTAGATTCATTTAGCGGAATTCAAATAGCTCTTGATGCAATGAACGTATCTTAAGTTTTCCAGCAATACTATTTGTAAAGCTGCGACTACCACAAAGCCATAGGCTGAGACCTTTGCAAAAGTCTCAAGTTGATCGTATTGGCGGAAAAAATTCAAACGCGTAGTAAGGGCATTTTCAGGGAGTTGTTGAACGGTATGCATAAAATTCGGCAAATAATCGCCGTCCGGGTCAAGGATATTTGGGTGGCGCACCAAAATTACTACAAAATGACTTGCGTCTATTGGTAGGTGAATGCACTTTTAAAAGATGTAGTAAAAAGGCATAATGATAGCCCCATTTTTATAATTATTTATTTTAGAAGCAAAAAGATGAATATTTTATTACTAGACGGTGGAAAAGAGTTCGGTCATTCGCATGGCGAGTTAAATCACACGCTTCACAAAAAAGCGAAAGAAGTTTTGACCGCACTTGGACATGATGTAAAAGAAACCGTGATTGATGC
>NZ_JBQCWB010000001.1:295727-457607 GCF_051957775.1 Neisseria sp. P0016.S008 | reverse complement strand
ATATCTAAAAATATTTTATAAAATAAATTATATTAAAAATAAAGTGCTAAGTAATTAAACTAGAAAATGTTGAAAAATTTTTTGTAAAAATTTAATTTAGCTCAAAATTTGTGTAAATTAGTGCTAAATTGTCAACATTGTTAATGAGTGTATTACGCGAATATAGGGAAGGTCGCCCCATTGAAGACAGAGAGGCAGGCCGTCTGAAAATTCGGTACAATACACACGAAATTCCCACAACACATACACTAAGGAAACACATGAAAGCCTATCACGACCTTATGCGCCATGTTCTCGACAATGGTATCGACAAATCCGACCGTACCGGCACCGGTACACGTTCCGTGTTCGGTTACCAAATGCGTTTTGATTTGAGTGAAGGCTTTCCGCTGTTGACCACCAAAAAACTGCATCTGCGCTCGATTATTCATGAGCTGCTTTGGTTTCTCAAAGGCGATACCAACATCAAATACCTGAAAGACAACAACGTTTCCATTTGGGACGAATGGGCGGATGAAAACGGCGATTTGGGCCCGGTTTACGGCTACCAATGGCGCAGCTGGCCTGCACCCGACGGCCGCCATATCGACCAAATTGCCAATGTGGTGGAACAAATCAAGAAAAATCCCGACTCACGCCGTCTGATTGTATCGGCATGGAATCCGGCTTTGGTCGACGAAATGGCCTTGCCGCCTTGCCATGCGCTGTTTCAGTTTTACGTTGCCAACGGCAAACTGTCCTGCCAGCTTTATCAACGCAGCGCCGATATTTTCCTTGGCGTACCGTTCAACATCGCCAGCTACGCATTGTTGACCATGATGATGGCGCAAGTGTGCGGCTTGGAAGCCGGTGAATTTATCCATACGTTTGGCGATGCGCATTTGTACAGCAACCATATCGAGCAGGCCCAGCTGCAATTAAGCCGCGATTTCCGAAACCTGCCAACCATGAAAATCAACCCTGAAGTCAAAGATTTGTTTGCCTTCAAATTTGAAGACTTTGAGTTGGAAGGCTATGATCCGCATCCGCACATCAAAGCAGCCGTATCGGTGTAATCCAAGTTGAAAATAAAAAGGCCGTCTGAAACTTCAGACGGCCTTTTGTTTAGGCAGGTTTATTGACGTTTCGCGCCATAGCCACCGATTAAGTGTTCGGTTGCATCTTTGTTTTTCAAGCCGTAAGTGCCGCCAATTTCTGCAGCATTTGGGCCGTAGAATTTGCCGTTCAGATTACCGCTTAACTTGTCATCGGCCGTGCTGACTTTACCGGAGAAGAGGTTGCCGTCTTTCCAGCTTGCCGTACCTTTGAAATCGTAGTTTTTATCTGCTTCGGATACTCGCTTACCATTTTCCAAAGTATGGAAGTGTGAGTTTGACGTTTCAAAACGGACACCTTTGAGGCCGAAATCAACGATAGCCATGACATTGGAAGTCAGCTGACGATTGTTATTGTCGGTAACCACATAGGCAGTGGAAATACCTTTGTAGGTGGCTGTACCTTTTGCAGGCAGAGTAGTGAAGACAGTTTCATCGCCTAGGCTTTGGTAGCCTTGGTATACATGTCCTTTAGGGTCGGTGTAATGCGCGAAGGTTTGATATGTCCAGCCGGCTGCGGAAGGGTCATGCAACACAATCTGGGTACCGTCATCAAAATTGATGACATAGACACCGTCGAATTGTTTGTCAAAAACTAAGCCATCTTGGTTTGGACGGAAATAAGCTAGATCCTTGCTGGCTTTTTCATTCATTTCTGCTAGTTTAGCCCGAACTTCAAGATTTTTAGCGTGTAAAGTATTTAATTCTTCAATCTTTGCTTTGATCTCAGTTACTTTTTTATTGTTAACTGGGCCAGCTTCTGGATTTTCTTCTTTTTCAAGCTTTTCTTGTTCAGCTTTTAACTTTTTAGAAATTTCAACAATACTGTCATCCAAAGTTGATTTTCCGTATGCGAATTCAGTATTTTTCTCTTTACCTTTTTGTTCGCTGACATCAGTTTGAGTATTGCCTTTTGAATATACTTTGGCGATAAGGGAGCTAGGGCTTGCCCATGTAGGCTGAGTTGCACTTCCTTCTGGGGTTTTATTCAACAACACAACGCCGTCCATTTTGACTTCATCATTGCTGTTAAAGTCAATAGAACTGATCAGGCCATTTTGGTTGCGGTCTTGATTGTCCGTTTGGAACATTTTGCCTGCGGCATCTCTGCGGATTTGTACGTTAGGGTTGGATTGCTGCGCACCTTTGGAGGAGATGAAATGTGTGTGCAAAGGCTGGGTTACGTTGGCCGGATCGATTGGAGCTTCATCGGTCAGTTCGGCAAGCTTGTCGGCATGGTTGGTAAGCGTAGTAGACGGCGCTTTCGGAGTGTTGGCATTGCTGTTGTTATTGGCAGAATTGCCATTGTTGCCGGCAGAGTTGCCGGTATTATTGGTAGGAGTCGCGCCGGTGCTTAAAGCAGATGAACCGCCGCCTCCGCCACCACCACATGCAGACAAAATGGCTGTGCTGACGGCCGTGAAAACGATGGTTTTAAGTTTGGTTTGAATGTTTGACATGGTATTCCCTGTATGGTTATTCGCTTGATGAAAAGGTTGGAGAGATCGTTTATCTGATTTTTAAACCTTTAATTTCCGATAATAACCATAAATCATAAAAAAATAAACAGTTTGTTTGCATTTCTGTACAAAAATTAATCAAAGGGCAGGTGGTTGGGCAGATGTTTTTTTAGGTAATTGTTTTATATTAATTTATTTTAAATATTTTAGTGAGTTCGATAGCTAGTCTGTTTCTTTTTAACAAACTTTTCAGACGGCCTTTTGAAGATAAAAAAGCAGTCGGACTTTATGGATGCTTTTCTCTCAACGGATAAGCGTATTTCCGTTAAAATACGCCTTCTTTTCCGATTCGAAACATTGCCATGCGCCTTACCCACATCAAACTCTCCGGCTTCAAATCTTTTACCGACCCAACCACGATTCATGTGCCGGGGCAGCTTGTTGCGGTTATCGGGCCGAACGGCTGCGGCAAGTCGAATGTGATTGACGCGGTGCGCTGGGTGTTGGGTGAGGCTTCGGCGAAGCAGCTTCGTGGCGAGAGTATGCAGGACGTGATTTTTAACGGTGCGGCGACGCGCCGTCCTGCGCCGAGGGCTTCAGTGGAGCTGGTGTTTGACAATAGCGACCACAGTTTGCAGGGCGCGTGGGGGCAGTATGCCGAGGTGAGCATCAAGCGGCAGCTGACGCGGCAGGGCGAATCGACTTATTTCATCAACAATCAGATCGTGCGCCGCCGCGACATTACCGATTTGTTCTTGGGGACGGGCGTGGGCGCGCGCGGTTATGCCGTTATCGAGCAGGGGATGATTTCGCGCATCATCGAAGCGCGGCCGGAGGAGTTGCGCGCCTATATCGAAGAAGCGGCGGGTGTGTCCAAATATAAGGAACGCCGCAAGGAGACAGAAGGCCGTCTGAAAGACACGCGCGAGCATTTGCAGCGTTTGGGCGATTTGCAGAACGAGTTGGCGCGTCAGGTGGAAAAGCTGGAAAAACAAGCCGAAACCGCCGAACGCTACAAATCCCTGACCGCGCAGTTGAACCAGCAACAGGATTTGCTCGATTACGCCCAATGGCAGCAATCGCTTGCCGCCGCCGACAAGGCGACCGCGCAACATCAGTCTTTGCAGGCGCAGCAGGACGAAACTGCCGCTCAGGTTCAGGTGTTAAACGACGAAGTATACGCCTTGCAGACTGCCGAACAGGCGCAGCAGCAGGCGGTACATGAATTGAGCAACAAACGTGGTGTGTTGCGCGAGCAGATTGCCCGTTTGGAAGAACAAATCCGCCACCAGCAAAACCTGCACCAACGCATCGAACGCGATAAGCAGGCGGCGCAGGCGCAGTTGCAACGCATCCATCAAGAGCAGCAGCAAATCCGCGTCAAGCTGGAAGAAAACGAGTTGCAGGTTGAAGAAAAGCAAACTGAATTGGCGGAATGGGCGATGCAGGTTGCCGAACACGAAGAGCGTCTGCCCGAATTGGAAGAAGCCCAAGCCACGCTCAACGCCGCCTTCCAAACCCAGCAGGACGAGGCAAACCGCATCCGCCGCGAACTGGCGTTGAAGCAGCAGCAACTTGCCCATGCCGAACAAACGATTGCCAAGCATGAAGAGCGTAAAGGTCGTCTGAAACAGGAAAACCAAGCCCTGAACCTGCCCGACGAAGCCGAAACCGCCGCCGCGCAGGAAGCCGCCGCCTTGTTGCAAAGCCAGCAAGAGCATTACGAAGAGCAAATCATCGCCGCCGAAGAGGCCTTACACGCCGCCCGCGAAGCGTTTCGGACGGCCTCAAACCGCTTCCAAAGCCTGAAGCAGCAACACATCACCTTGCAGGCGCAGCAACAGGCGTTGTCGCAAATCCTGTCGCAACAGCAGGAAGCCGCTGACTTCTGGCAGGCAACCGACCACGCCGCAGCACCGCAACTGTGGCAACACATCACCGCGCCCGCCGAGTGGCAGCACGCCCTGTCTGTCATCCTTGCCGAACGTCTGCACGCCCGTAGTGTGCCGCAAGGCTTCGTTCCGCCCGCGCCGTTGCCGCAGGGGCAGGCGGCATGGCTTTCAGACGACCTCTCCGGAGGCATCAAAAAATCCCTGCCCGTACAGGCATTGCTGAACCAAATCCAAGCGCAGCCGCCGTTTCAGACGGCATTGCACCACTGGCTCGACGGCGTATTGTGCGCGCCCGATTTGAGCTACGCCCTCGCGCATCAAAATGATTTGGGCACGCATCAAATCTGGCTCACGCCCGAAGGCCATCAGGTCGACAAAGTCAGCGTCCTGCTCTATGCCAAACCCGCGCAGGAAAGCCTGATTGCCCAAAAAGCGCGCCTTGACGGCATAGCGTCCGAACTGGACAACCTCGCCCCCGAACTTTCCGCCGCCGAAGCCGCGTTCAAACAGGCGGAAGTCGCCGTGCGCTCGTCTGAAGTGCAGCATAAAAACCTGATGCAGCAGCAACAGCAGCACACGCGCCAATACAGCCAAGCGCAGCAACGCGCCGCCGAGCTTCTGGCGCGTACCAACCAAGGGCAAATCCGTCGCGAACACATCGAGCGCGAACTGGCGCAGTTGGCGGAAGAACAGACCGTGTTGCAACACACGTCCGACGGGCTTTCAGACGACATCGCTACTTTGCAGGAAGCCGTTGCCGAACTTGAACACCAACAGCAAACCGCCGCACATAGTCGCCAAGAGCAGCAAGGCCGTCTGAAACAGGCGCAGCTTGCCCTGTTGGAAGCCAACCGCCAATACGGACTGGCCGAAGTTGCCGTCCACAAGCTCAATCAGCAAAAACAAAACTACCAACAGCAAATTGTCCAGCTTGAACAGCAAACATTCGATTGGCAGGAACGCCAGCAAGAGCTTGCCCTTGCCTATGAAACCGAGTTCCAAAACGATGAGCAGCACATCAAGCTCGACGAGTTGACAGAAGCCGTACAAACTTTGGATGAAGAATACATCGCCGTGCAAGACAAACTCGCGCAGATTCAGGAACAGGGCAGGGAACAATACGCTAAAGTGCAAACCCTGCAAACCCAGCTGCCGCAGCTTCAGGCCGCGACCCAAACCGCCCTGTTGCAACAGCAGGAAGCCCTGATCAACGCCAAACGCTACCATCAAAACCTAACCGAACGCGCCGCCGATTTGGACGCGCTCGAAGCGTTGGCAAAAGAATCGCCGAAAGTATTGAACAGCAGCATAGGCAGCCTCACCCAACAAATCGAAGCCCTCGGCGCTGTCAACCTTGCCGCCCTGCAAGAACTTGAAGAAGCGCACGAACGCGATGGCTACTACCGCAGCCAAAGCGAAGATGTGCAGGCCGCCATCGCACTTTTGGAAGAAGCCATCGCCCAAATCGACGACAAAACCAAAGCGCGTTTCAAAGAAACCTTCGATGCCGTCAACGGCAAAGTCCAAACCTTCTTCCCAACCCTGTTCGGCGGCGGCGAAGCTACTCTCAAAATGATAGGCGACGACCTTTTGACCGCCGGCGTGTCCATCATGGCGCGCCCGCCCGGCAAGAAAAACAGCACCATCCACCTCCTCTCCGGCGGCGAAAAAGCCCTCACCGCCATGAGCCTCGTGTTCGCCCTGTTCAGCCTCAACCCCGCTCCGTTCTGCCTTCTGGACGAAGTCGATGCCCCGCTGGACGATGCCAACACCTCGCGTTTCTGCAACTTGGTCAAAGAAATGTCGGCGCAAACCCAGTTCCTCTACATTTCCCACAACCGCCTGACCATGGAAATGGCAGAGCAGCTCGTCGGCGTCACCATGCAGGAAAAAGGCGTATCGCGCGTCGTTGCTGTGGACATCAAGCAGGCATTGGAAATGGCAGAGCCGAATTGAGGTAAGAGATTGTTTTTTATTTAAGTGTGAAATATAAAAGGTCGTCTGAAAACTGATTTGGTTTTCAGACGACCTTCTTTATATATGCCATCTCTTTAAAATTGTTTGGAAATATCAATAAACAAGCGATGCTGGTTTTGACGGTAATAAAAATGATTGCTGTGGACATGTGTCCAACCCCAGTTCAGGCGCGGAGTAAAGCCTTTCCAGGACAACTTTTTATGACCTGCTGACAAATGGACGTAGGTTTCACGATCATTCCGTTTGATATTGAAAATATCTTCTGCCTGATAGCGGCGGTACTGTACAGTAGTATTGAGTGAAGTAACAAGCTTGCCTGACTTGCCCCATGCTTTTGTCCAGCCTGCACGCAGATTTTCATATTTATAGGCATCAGAACGGTCATGCGCACTGTTGTATCCTTTTCCTGCGCCAAATACGAAATATTCACCACTCTTACGATAATAGAGGGCTGATATAGAGGCAATATGGTTTGCGCCGTTTAAGAATTTTCTTTCTTTATGTTTACGGTAGCCGGACTGCCATGCGCCAAATACTTGCCATTTGGGCGATAACACACGTGAATAGCGCAAAATACCGCCTGATGTATTGGAGTAGGGCTCTGTACCATACCAGCGCTTTTCATAAAATGGCGATAAGGAGATTTCCTGAGTATGATTACGCCAGTCGGCACCGGTTTCAGCACGTACCGTTAAATCATCATAATCATGCGCATCCCAATAGAACTTGCCACCGGCAGACAGGTTTTTTTTCCAGACCCAATGCCCATTGAGCGGAGTATTTTTTTGTGCAGAAACATCGTAGGCAATACCGTTTGCTGTACGAGGCGCTTCAAACTCAAAACCTCCGTACACACGTTCGCGCGGCGTTCGGGCAATATTATTATCTCGAACGTAGGAAATATTACCGTCAAAATTCCAAGATTTATCTTTTTTTAAAAATTTATCAAATTCATTCAAATATTGCAGTGTTGGTTCAGGTAGGTCGGGAGTTTTGCGGACTTCTTGTAACTCTTTTGCTGCGTCACGCATTTTTCCGTCTTGTGAAAGGGTTAATGCCAATTGTAGGCGTACAGGAGAGTAGTCAGGATGATTGGCAAGGATATTCCGAAAATCCTGTTCTGCTACTTTGTACTTTCCATCTGCACGGGAAAGAATTGCATCTGCATAGGAAGCCATTGTTTCGTCGTGTCCGGTCATGCGACGGTAGAGTGGCAATAGGAAACGGATGTTGTCAATATTTTGGTGTGCAAGGGCAGTATCCATTGCATCGGTTAAGATTTCAGGTTGTTGGAGCAATTCTTCTGATGACATAGAAAACTGTTGTTGCTCAACCTGATTGTCTTCTTTCAGAGTTTGTTTTTCAGCCTGGCGGATTTGATTATGGTTTAGGTCGGGCTGAATTTCATCGTGTGGTGTTGGTGCAGCTGAGGCATAGTGTACCGCAGCGTATAAGATTAAAGCCAAAGTTGGATAGCGCATATTTTTTTATTTCGTTTCGGGACGTTTGAACATGGTAAAAATTCTTTCAGACGGCCTCTTGGTAAAACAAACCGCCCGGCGATGCCGGACGGTTGAAAACGGCAGATTATTGTTTTTTCGCGCCGAAAGAGCCTTGGTAAACACTATTCTCATGCTCAGCACTAAAGACACCACCTAGTTCTGCAGCTTTAGGGCCAAAGAAATTACCCTTCATACGGATACCGTCTTGCTCGCCGCTGAAGGATGAGCCGGAAATTTTACCGGAAACAGGAATGCCATATGGATGATCAATTATGCCTGAGATGGTTTTACGACCGAAATCAACATCAAATTTAGATGCGCCTGTTGTATAAGCTGCACCTTGAAGCAGAATGGCATCACCGACATAAGATGCTTTGCCAGAAGTTGGCATAGCATCTGCACCACTAGTTGGCGTAATATTACCAATAGCAAAAGAATCATGATGAAGTGTTGGTTGATAAGTAGGGCTAATAATGCCGACAGTTTGTGCACCGAATTGAACATGGCTGTATTTACGTCCGCTCAAGACAGTTTGACGGGTAGACATTTTGTCTTCGGTAGGAGCAGTTTCTCTATAGAAGAGAAATGCTGCATTGGCTTTGGATAAATCAATTTTACGACCGTCAATGGTAACACTAGCATTCATCTTGCCTTGAGGAGTAACGTATTTTGCAGTGTTATAGGATGCATTTGTTGAAGTCATTGCATTACCGCCAACAGCTGCGCTAGGTGTTGGTTGAGATGGAGTAGTCGGTTTAGCCGGAGTCACAGGATTAGCTGGTTTAGTCGGAGTTGTAGGAGTAGTCGGTTTAGCCGGAGTCACAGGAGTAGTTGGTTTAGCCGGAGTTTCAGGAGTAGTCGGTTTAGCCGGAGTTTCAGGAGTAGTCGGTTTAGCCGGAGTTTCAGGAGTAGTTGGTTGAGCTGGAGTCGTAGGAGTAGTCGGCTTAGTTGGAGTAATTGGATTAGTTGGGTTGATATCTGGACCGCTCTCACCATTGCTACTACATGCAGTTACCGCAAACAAAGCGGCGCAAACCAAAGCTGTCGTTTTGATTTTTGTATTCATAAGTTTGAATCCTTAAATATTTGAATATCGGTTAAATTTGGTTAATGACTTTTACGGTCGAAAAGAATTCTACAACAAATACATATACAAACAAACAGATAAGATAGAAAGTGTAGGAGGAAACTGTTAGGAGAATAATGAAATTTAAATATTTCTTTTATGAAATCAAGATATTATGTATTTTGATATTTTTGAATATTTTTTTGATGTTGTAGGAAAGATACAATATATAAAACAAAGTGTTATTAAAATTAAGAGGAATTGAGTCAGGGTAATATGTATAGCCTTACGTAATAGAGTGTCAAATGCTTTTATTTAATAAACTGTTTAGAGTGTGCCCCAAGCTTGTTCATATTTTTTTAGATATGCGTTAAGTCTTTGGTAATACTACGTTAAATTTAACAAGGCTATGCTTTGTCAGATTCAAATATTTCCAATGTGTTGGGTATATTTGATTGCATCAATAAATCTATTTTATTGACGATATGGGGTATTTGAGTAGTTTGGATTTGTTTTATACATAGTGCTTATCTCTATCAGAATGGGTAGTGTTAGAGAAGCATGTTTTGAACATGGCAAATTGAAGTGTTTTTATTTTCAATGAAAAACTGCCTTCGTGCATTAAATATGCAGAAGACAGTTTTTTAAGTTGGCTTGCTATATTTGAATTTTTGATAAAAAGGCTTTGATATAAAAGGATTTTAATCTGATATAAATATTATTATTGTTTTGACGTATTATCTTTGGCGCGTTGAGACTGTCCCGAGCGTTGGTTGCTGCGGTTGACGGCATCGCGCCATGCTTTGCGTTCGGCTTCGATTTTGGCGGCTACTTCGTGAACCATGGTTTCTTGTTTTTTGACGGCCGGCTCTTTTGGTGTGTTGTCGGAAAAGTGGAGGCCGTACCACAAGGCGGCGAAAATGCTGCAGACGAAGATAACGGCAATCAGGCCGACGATGGCTTGTTTGCCGGCGAGGGGTTTTTCAGGGGGAGGGACGAGGACGTCAAAGCAGTCGGCGCAATCGAGGGCGAAGCAGACGTTTTCAGCTTCTTTGCGGCCGCGCCGGCCTTCTGTGATGTTGAAGGAGATGTATTGCCCTTCGGCCGGAAGGCGGGTAAGGGTGGTGAAGGCGGCAAGGGCAAGAAAGATTTCTTGGCCTGTGTCTTCTATGGTAGCGGCGCCGAAGCCGCGCTTGCTGTTCCAGCGAGTAATCGTTCCGTAATAGCGCATAATGTATGTGGGGATATTATTATAGGTAACAGTTTTTCCTTGGACTGATTTTAAATCAAAAAGTTTGGTTATTGTCTTAATTTTACACTAGATTTGTCTTGTTGGAAGAAGGCGGGCCGTCTGAAGGATTTCAGACGGCCTGCATGGTTTATGCCTATTTATTAAACACTTTTTGGAAGGTGTCGATCAGGTGTTGCGCTATGGCTCGGCTGCCGAATTGTTGCAGGCAATCTTGGCGCAAGCGGACGGGATCGTAGTGTGCATGGTTTTCGTAGAGGGTGAGCAATGCTTTGGTCAGTTCCGGTATGTTTTCGATTGGCACCAGCAGGCCGTTGTCGGAAGTGACGATGGATTCGGGGCCGCCGCAGCGTGTGGCGATAACGGGCAAACCTTGCGACAGTGCTTCGATATAGACGACGCCGAAGGTCTCGGTACGGCTGGCGAGGACGAAGGCGTTGCTGTGGCGCATGAGGTCTAGGGTTTGGTTGGTGGTCAATGCGCCGGTAAAGGTAACGGCGTGGTTGATGCCCAAGTTGCTTGCCAATTGTTTCAGACGGCCTTCTTCTACGCCGCCGCCGCCGATTTTGAGTTTGAGTTGCGGATAGGTTTTGAGTGCTTCGGCAAAAGCAGGCAGGAGCAGGTCGTGGCCTTTGAGGTGGCGCAGGTGGGAGACGCTGCAGAAGGTGAAGTCTTGATTGTTTTTTTCGGGGAACTCGAAATCCTGTTCAAAATTGCCGCCCAGCATATTGGGCAGGTATTGCCAGTCTGTACCGGCGTAGGTTTTTTCGAGAATGCGGCAGAAATCACGGCTGACGGCGAACCGTGCCGCGCTGTGGCGCACGGCTTCGTGCATGGACGGCCATTGGTTTTTGCGGACAAGGCCACGTGAAATGGCGCTGCTGTGTTCGGTAATGACGTAGGGAATGCCGTATTTTTTGAAGATGGCGCAGGCCAAAATGGCGGCATAGTTGACGCAATGGGCGTGAATTACGTCGGGTTTGCCGTTGTCGGCGATATAGGCTTCAAAAGCTTTCATGCCTGCATTGACCCAGCGGATGCGGTCGATATCGACAACCGGACAGCGCGGGAAGAAATACATGCTGTCGTAGGCGTAAGTGTTGAGTCCGCCTTGCTGATGGCGGCGCAGGCCGTAGAAGCGCGAGAAGATGGTCTTCGGCTGACTTCTCAAGTAGCGGAACATGGGCACGACCATGCCGATTTTCATGCCTTCGCGTTGCAGGGCTTGGGCTTGGAGGCGGAAAAAGATTCCATCCACGTCGGTTTCGGAAGAAGGATACCAAGAGGGGATAACGACAATATGCATGATGTGTTTTTTATGGAAGTAGATAACGGCGAGGCCGTCTGAAAAGAACAGATATCTTTCAGACGGCCTTTTGTATATTTAGTTCAATCAGTTGCCGGCAATCGTCATTTTGGAAACCAAGATGGAGCCGATTTGGTTGGACGAACGGCGTAATGCGTCGTCTGCCACGCCGATGATGTCGCGGTACATCTCCTGCAAGCGTCCGGCAATGGTGATTTCCTGAACCGGATAGGCAATGACGCCGTTTTCCACCCAAAAACCGGCCGCGCCGCGCGAGTAGTCGCCGGTAATGCCGTTGACGCCTTGTCCCATCAATTCGGTAACCAGCAAACCTGTTCCCATTTCTTTCAACAGGTCGGCCTGCGTGGCGTGGGTGTGGTTCAGATACAGATTGTGCGCGCCGCCGGCATTGCCCGTTGTCTGCATGCCGAGTTTTTTCGCGCTATAACTGCTGAGGAAATAGCCCTCGACTATGCCGTCTTTCACCACAAAACGCGGCTGCGTGGCCACGCCCTCGGCATCGAAATAAGTGCTGCGGAACGAGCGCAGGATATGCGGTTCTTCACGAAGGCTGAGAAACTCGGGAAGCACCTGTTTGCCGATGCTGTCAATCAGGAAGCTGCTTTGACGGTAGAGCGCGCCGCCGCTGAGTGCGCCGATAAGGTGGCCGATTAAGCCGACGGCGACGGTGGTGTCAAACAGTACGGGATAGTTGCCGGTCGGAACGCTGCGGCTGTTCAGACGGCGTAAAGTCCGTTCGGCTGCGATTTGGCCGATGAGTTCGGGCGCGTCCATGTCTTCGTGACGGCAGGAAGAATCGTACCAATAGTCACGCTGCATGCCATGCTCATCACTGGCGACCACGCTGCAAGAAATGCTGTGGTGCGTGCTTTGCTGGTGTGCGGCAAAGCCGTGGGTGTTGCCGTAGACGTATTGGTAATGGCCGGTATGAACCGATGCGCCTTCGGAATTTTCAATGCGTTTGTCCGTTGACAGAGCGGCCTGTTCGCATTGCTTGGCCAAATCAATGGCGGATTCGGTACTCAAATCCCATTCGTGGTAGCGGTCGAGGTCGCCGATATGGGTTGCCATAAAGGCAGCATCGGCAAGTCCGGCGCAATCGTCTTCGGCGGTATAGCGTGCAATATCAATGGCGGCTTTGACCGTATCTTGCAGAGCGCGTTCGGAGAAGTCGGCAGTGCTGGCTCGGCCTTTGCGTTGGCCGACATAGACCGTAATGTCTAAAGATTTATCTTGTTGGAACTCGATTTGTTCGATTTCGCCCAAGCGTACGCTGACGCTTTGACCGAGCGACTCGCTGAAATCGGCTTCGGCCGAGGTGGCGCCGGATTGTTTGGCCAAATCCAGCGTGTGTCCGCACAAGCGCAACAGCTCGTCCGGTGTGTGGTTAAACAGCATAAAAGGTTTCCTGACAGGGTTTGGCGGCATTTTAACCGTTTCAGACGGCCTCTGCAAAAATCGCACGGAAAGGCCGTCTGAAAACTGATAAAATAGGCAGATTCAGAAAATCAGGGAAACACAATGTTTGAACAAGAAGACGAATGGGTCAGCAAAACCCAAATGAAAAAGCAGATGAACGATTTGCAGGCTTTGGGTATGGAATTGACCAAGCTCTCCAGCGATACGCTGAAAAAAATCGGCTTGGACGAAGAGCTGTTCGAGGCCATCGCCACCTATAAAAAAATCACGTCCAACAGCGCGCTCAAACGCCAAGCCCAATTTATCGGCCGCCTGATGCGCGATACCGACCCTGCGCCCATTGAAGCCTTCTTGGCCAAACTGCGTGGCGACAATACGGCGCACAATGCCTTTTTGCAACGTGTCGAGCAGGCGCGTACCCGACTGTTGGCAGACGATGGCGCGATTACCCAATTTATGGCTGATTTTCCGCAAGCCGATGCCGGCAAATTGCGCACCTTGATCCGCAACACCAAAAAAGAGCAGGAACAAAACAAACCGCCGAAAAACTTCCGCGCTCTGTTCCAAGAAATTAAAGCAGTGATGGAGGCCGGTCAATCCGACGTTTCAGAAGAAGGGCAGGATTGGGAAGAATAAACTCTAAGGCCGTCTGAAAACGGATTGCAGGTTTCAGACGGCCTGTATCGTAATACTGAAGGAGGATGACCATGAAATTTCGCCACTCTGCAACCGTCTTGCTGGTTGGTGTATTGACCCTCAATGGATGTACTGCCTTTCTTTGGGGAGAGAACAACCCGTTCCATAAAACCACAACCGAAAAAACCGTTGCCAAAGACAATATTCAAGCATTTGGCGTGGTTGCCAAAGACAATACGCAACTGGAAACAGGCAGCTTGGTTATGATGGGCAAAAAATATTGGTTTGTCGTTAATCCTAAAGATTCGGCCAAATTGAAGGCAGTCTTGGATGTTAAATTGGACAAACAGTTTCAAATGGTTCAGCAAAACCCAAGATATGTGTATGAGGCTTTGCCGGTCGAATTGAAATCCCCTGAAGCGCAAACTTTCCGCTCGAATTTCTGCCTGCGTTACGATACTCAAAAAGCTGCCGAGATTGCCAAGTTAAAACAGTTGGCGTTCAAACCGGTCGAACTCGATGACAAAACTGTCTACACACGGTGTATTTCTACCGAAGGTCATTATTATGCAACACCGAAAAATGTTGCCAAAGATCGCCGTTTTGATACTGCCGTCCCGGTCAGAATTTATTATACGGAAACCAAAAAAAGCACCGACGTTCAGAAGTTGACGGAGAATATCCTGCAAACGCCATTCACATTGGCTTTGGATGCAGTCGGCGCAGTGATAGCAATCCCCTATGTCGTAGTCAGTGAAATTATCGATGCTTCACGCAAATAATATCCCAGGCCGTCTGAAAACGGATTGCAGGTTTCAGACGGCCTCCTCCTTAAAATAAACGCTTCAAAAATATTAATTTTCTCTCTATTTAAACCCACACACCATGTCCGTCAAAATCCAAACACGTTCCATTAATCTGACTGTTTTTAACGACTTGCTTACTGCCGGTACCGATCCTTTGATTGCGCGGCTGTGTGCTGCGCGTGATGTGCAAAGTCCGGCCGAGTTGGACGACAAGCTTGCTGCGCTTTTGCCGTATCAAACGCTGACAAACTGCGAAGCCGCCGCCGGCCGTCTGGCGGATGCGATTGAGCGTCAGGAAAAAATCTTGATTGTCGCCGACTACGATGCCGACGGTGCGACAGCGTGTGCCGTCGGTATGAGCGGTTTGGCGGCTATGGGGGCGAAAGTGGATTTTCTTGTGCCCAACCGCTTTGAACACGGCTACGGCTTAACGCCCGAGCTGGCTGAAATCGCGGCAGAGCAAGGTGTGGATTTGTTGGTAACGGTGGATAACGGTATCGCCAGTATTGCAGGCGTGGCGCGTGCGCAGGAGTTGGGTTTGGATGTGATTGTGACCGACCACCATCTGCCTGCCGAGACCGTGCCCGACTGCATCATCGTCAATCCGAACCAAAAAGGCTGCGGTTTCCAAAGCAAAAGCTTGGCGGGCGTGGGCGTGATTTTTTATGTATTGATGGCTTTGCGCGCCGAACTGCGCCGCCGCAATTATTTTTCAGACGACCTAAAAGAGCCGAATCTGGGCGACCTTTTGGATTTGGTCGCACTCGGTACCGTCGCCGACGTCGTTACTCTAGACCACAATAACCGTATCCTCGTGTCTCAAGGTTTGAAACGGATGCGTTTGGGCAAAATGCGCCCCGGTATCCGTGCCTTGTTTGAAGTAGCGCGACGGGATTGGCGCAAGGCTCAGCCTTTTGATATGGGCTTTGCGTTGGGACCGCGCATCAATGCGGCCGGACGGCTGGACGATATGTCGGTCGGCATTGCCTGTCTGTTGGCGCAAGATGATGCCGAAGCGCAGGAACTGGCGGCTCAGTTAAACAACCTCAATATCGAACGCCGCGAAATCGAGCAGTCTATGCTGCAAGACGCGCTGAATGATTTTCCCAAAACCTTACCTTCAGGGCAGACGACTTTGGTGGCGTATCGCGACGACTTCCATCAAGGCGTGGTTGGCATCGTTGCCAGCCGCCTCAAAGACCGTTTTTATCGTCCGACCATCGTGTTTGCGCCTGCCGACAACGGCGAAGTGCGCGGTTCGGGACGTTCCATTCCCAATCTGCACCTGCGCGATGCTTTGGACTTGGTGTCCAAACGCCATCCCGATTTGATTTTGAAATTCGGCGGACACGCGATGGCGGCGGGTTTGAGCATACTTGAACACAATATTCCCGCGTTTCAGACGGCCTTTGAAGAAGCCGTGCGCGAGATGGTGTGCGAAGACGACTTGTCGCAAACCTATATCACCGACGGCAGCCTGCCTGCACGCGACATTACGCTGGAACAGGCGCAAAACCTTGCTAAACACGTTTGGGGACAGGGCTTCGCGCCGCCAAGTTTTACCGATGAATTTCACGTTGTCCGCCAGCAGCCTTTGGGCGCGGAGGGCAAACACAAAAAAGTCTGGCTGCAAAAAGACGGCTACGAATTTGAAGCCATGTTTTGGCGTTGCAGCGAAGACATTCCCGAATACATCCGCACGGTGTACCGCCCCGTTGCCAACGAATGGCGGAATAATCTTGAATTGCAGCTTTATATCGACTACTGGGAAGCCGCGTAAGCAAAGGCCGTCTGAAAAATGAAGAAACAAAAACCTTGGCTCGGCTTTTCATTGGCGCTGCTTGCCACCATGACTTGGGGCTCGCTGCCGGTCATCGCACAACAAGCCTTAAAAGCCGTCAATGCGCCCACGCTGGTGTGGATACGCTTTTTAGTGGCTTCGCTGGTGTTGTTTGTGTTGTTGGGGCTGACCGGCAAGCTGCCGAGGCCGTCTGAATTTTCCAAGCAAACCTTGTTTTTATTGGTGTTGGGCATTATCGGCATTTCCGCCAACTTCGTTCTCGTTGCCATGGGTTTGCACTATATTTCGCCGACAACCACGCAGGTGTTGTGGCAGCTCTCGCCCTTTACCATGATTTTGGTCGGCGTAGGCGTGTTTAAAGAAGCTTTTACGCACTGGCAAAAAATCGGCTTGATGCTTTTGCTGACGGGTTTGGCCATGTTTTTCAACGACAAATTCGGCGAACTTTTCAGCTTGGGCAGCTACGCGGTCGGCGTGATGATGGCGGCTTCGGGCAGCATGATTTGGGTGTGCTACGGCGTGGCGCAAAAACTTTTGTCCAAACATTTCAATTCGCAACAAATCCTGCTCATGATTTATTTTTGCAGCAGCTTTGTTTTCCTGCCGTTTGCCGAACCGTCGCAAATCGCCCATATCGGCAATCCGTTTTTATGGGGCTGCTTTATCTATTGCTGTTTGAACACGCTGATCGGCTACGGTTCATTCGGCGAAGCGCTCAACCATTGGGACGCTTCAAAAGTCAGTATCGTAACCACGCTGATTCCTGTGTTCACCATGATATTTTCTACCATCGGTCATCATCTCGCCCCCGATTATTTTGCCGCTTCGGATATGAATATCGTCAGCTATGTGGGTGCCATGGTGGTTGTGGCCGGGGCATTGCTGGCGGTGGCCGGAGAGAAAGTAATGGGGCTTTTTTTGAGAAAGATATAAAGCATTTATTGCAAAACAGAATAAAGCAAGGCCGTCTGAAACAGGTTTCAGACGGCCTCATGTGGAACGGTCAGCCGAAAGACCGCCCGCCAAATTCCCTTTCTGCAGGATTCTGCTGCACAGAAATTTCCCTCGCTGCCGTTTGTTGCCGTTCCTGTTCCATTCTTTCCTGCACTTTGGCATTGAAAGCATCAACAACTTCGCGGTTCTCTGCCAAAACCTGTTTGGCGAAAGAGCCGTCCTTATCGTTGAGCAAGCCTTGAACTAAGGCATGGAATTTATCTGCTTGGGATAACGTTTTTTCACGGGTCGGAGCGGTAACGTCCTCGATGTGTTTGTCTCTGCGACGGGCATCGGCGGGATGTTTGACGCCGTAAGCCGTATTCATACGGAAGTTTTTTAAATCTTCTATATCCAGTTTGCCTTCGACTTTGACCTGTCGTCCTCCCGGCAGCCTTACTCCGTTATCTTCTTTACTCTGGCTGAGGAACTCCTCCAAAGCTCTGTTTACTTTTCCTCCATATTGGTTGCCTATATCGGCAATAAAGACTTGTGCCTGCATATTGGATTGCAGGAATTTTTTATTGTCAGGATTTGTAATTTTAGAGATAACGTTATTTACCTTCTTAACTTTGTCATCAAGTGCTTTATCATAATCCTTATTAATTAATGAGATACCGGTTTCGGAAGCCAAAGCCTGATTCAATTTCGGTTTCAAATTTTGATACACCTGTTTGTCTTCGGCAGACATTTTATTGAATGGCTTGTATAGATGGATTTGCATCTGCTTTATTTCATTATCGGAAATAAAACGGTTGCCTTTTGAGTCTGCTGCCTCTCGCGCAATCCGTTCCAATAATTGCTGTCCTTTGTCATTGCCGCCTATGTCGTATTGGATGGGGCCGAAGCTCGGACCGCTGGCAGCCTTCTCCGCATTCGATATTTTGTACGCGCCGCGCCCGCCCGACAATTCGTTTACCATCATGGCTTGATGGATATAGTATTTCAAACCGTCTTCCGGTTTCAGATGGTCTCCGCCTGTAAAACGACTCATATCAGCCTCCTATAAAAATTAAAAACGTTCCAATGCTTTCAAATGAAGTTTCGTCTGTTCAATGGCGCAAAGAGAATAAATCCTGTCCGCAGGTGTTTTCAAATCGGTCGTTACCGTCGGGTCGTCGCAAAGTTCTTCTTTGTAAGCCTCCCATTTCGAGCGGACGCTTGCAAAATACTGTTTGGACAATCCGTGCAATTTTCGGTCTTTGGCTACTGCACGTCGAAATAATTCTTCATACTTCTTCTTCAGCTTGTCCTCGAATTCCCCTAAAGTAATACTCAAGCAATCATCACTCATCAGATTGACAGGCTCTGGACAAATAGCCCTGTTCTGTTGCTTTGCATCTTTTTCGTTAGTTTTTTCAGACGGCCCCGCCGCACCGACACAGGCGGCGGATGTCATTATTGCCAGCAACGGCAGAATGTAACGGATTTTGTGTTTCGACATATCAGTCTCCTATAAAAATTAAAAACGTTCCAATGCTTTCAAGTGATATTGTGTTTGTTGAACGTCACACAGATAGAGGATTTTGTCTGAATGAGTTTTCAAATCGGTTGTAATTGTCGGGTCGGAACAAAGTTCCTCCTTATAAGCCTTCCATTTTGAACGGACATTTATAAAATATTGTTTGGACAGCCCATGTAGCTTTGAATCTTTGGAAGCGGCACGTCGAAATAAATCTTTGTACTTCATATCCAGTTTGTTTTCAAGTTTCAGCAGAGTAATTTCTAAACAATCTTCATCCATTTGGTCAACAGGTTCGGGACAAAGATTCTTTTCCTGTTTCGGTTTAACGGCATCTGCAGCTTTTTCAGACGACCCCGCCGCACCAATACAGGCGGCGGATGCCATCACGGCCAGCAGAGGCAGAATGTAACGTGTTTTGTGTTTCGACATAATTTATCTCCTAAAAAAGGTATTGTGTAATTAATAGGGCAGTTTGAAAAGTTTTCAAACTGCCCTATCATGTTCAAACCGCTATTATGCGAACATTCAATCAATAGAAGCCTTCGCGTTCTTCACGGGTGCTGATATAGATGTTTTTCACTTGGGTGTAGGCGGCGAGCATCATTTTGTGGGTTTCGCGGCCGATACCTGAAGTTTTGTAGCCGCCAAACGGCGCACCGGCAGGCAGGCGGTTGTAGCAGTTTACCCAAACGCGGCCGGTTTCCAATGCGTTGGAAACGCGCAGGCAGCGGTTGATGTCGGTACTCCACACTGCGCCGCCCAAGCCGTATTCGCTGTCATTGGCCATTTTGATGACTTCTTCTTCGGTTTTGAATTTAATCACGGTGGCAACCGGGCCGAAGATTTCTTCTTGGGCAACACGGGCTTCGTTGCTGCTGGCTTCAATCAAAGTAGGCTCGACAAATTCGCCTTTGCCCAATGCGCCTTCGATTTTTTTACCGCCGGTAATGATGCGGCAGCCTTCTTGTTCGCCGATTTTGACGTATTTCAAAATAGTCTCGAGTTGACCGGCGTTGACTTGCGAACCCATTTGGGTATCGTCTTCCCAAGGCAGGCCGACTTTGATTTTTTTGAATTCTTCAGCCAAAGCATTGACGAATTTGTCGTAAATGCCTTCTTGTACAAAAATGCGCGAACCGGCGCAGCACACTTGGCCTTGGTTGAACAAAATACCTTTTTGCGCGCCTTCGAGGGCTTTGTCGAAAGGCATATCGTCGAAGAAGATGTTGGCAGATTTGCCGCCCAATTCCAAAGTGGACGGAATCAGCAATTCGGCGGCGGCGATACCGACGCGGCGGCCGACTTCGGTTGAGCCGGTAAAGGCCAGTTTGTTGAAGCCTTTGTGGTGCAGCATATATTCGCCGGATTTGGAACCGCGGCCGGTAATCACGTTCAGCACGCCTTTAGGCAGCAAGTGGTTGATTTTTTGAGCAAGGGACAACAGGCTCAATGAAGTGCTGGAAGAAGGGTGGATGACGATGGTACAACCTGCGGCCAATGCCGGAGCGATTTTCCATGCGGCCATCAAGAATGGGAAGTTCCAAGGAATGATTTGGCCGACAACGCCGATCGGTTCGCGCAGAACAATGGATAAGTCTTCGGCGTCAAGCTGGGTCGCAGTGCCTTCTTCGCCGCGGATCACGCTGGCGAAATAGCGGAAATGGTCGGAAGCCAGCGGTATGTCGGCAGCTCGAGTTTCGCGGATGGGTTTGCCGTTGTCCAAGGTTTCTTGCAGGGCGAACAATTCGGCGTTTTCATCAATCACGTCGGCGATTTTGTTCAAAATGGCCGCGCGTTCGGCAGTCGTGGTTTTACGCCATGTTTTGAACGCTTCTTGCGCAGCGACTACAGCAGCATCGACATCGGCATCGGTTGCGTCTGTGAACTTGGCCAACTCATCGCCATTGGCAGGGTTATAAGAGGATAAAAGTTTGCCTTCGCTACCTTTTGTCCATTCGCCGTTGATCAAAAGGCCGTATTCTTTATCAAACACATTTAAATCTTTTGCCATAATGCTGTCTCCTTAATGAATGGGAATAGGTGTTTCCACACCATGAAAACAGCTTATGCTTTTTTCTTTTTAAGTTCAAGTATTAAAAATGAGAATGTTCTCAAAATTTACATTTGCAATGTTGTTTCATGTAGCAGGCCGTCTGAAAAATAAAGGATTTAATTGAAATAAAAGTGCATTTGTTAATATATTTAAAGATTTATAGGGCTTAAATAGATTTTGTTATGATATAACATTATAACCCATTGTTTTAAAAAAGATTATGGGTTGACGATTTAGGATATGGGGAGTATTCTCATTCACAGCTAAACAGTTTTTCAACACCCTAGGAGACTCTCTCATGAAAATGCATGCTGTGGTAGTAAATAAAGATGTAGCAGGTGATGTAGAAGTTGTTGAACGCGAACTGCGTCCGCTGGAATACGGCGAGGCGTTGGTGGAAGTCGAGTATTGCGGCGTGTGCCACACCGACTTGCACGTTGCGGCAGGCGATTACGGCGACAAACCGGGTCGCGTGTTGGGACACGAAGGCATCGGTTTGGTTAAAGAAGTTGCCGACGGTGTGAAAAATCTGAAAGTTGGCGACCGTGTCAGCATCGCATGGCTGTTCCAAAGCTGCGGTTCTTGCGAATACTGCAATACCGGCCGCGAAACCTTGTGCCGCTCTGTATTGAACGCAGGCTATACTGCCGACGGCGGCATGGCGACCCACTGTATCGTCGATGCGGACTACGCCGTTAAAGTACCCGACGGTCTTGACCCTGCGCAAGCTTCGAGCATTACTTGTGCCGGTGTGACCACTTATAAAGCGATTAAAGTTTCCGGCGTTCGTCCGGGTCAATGGATTGCGATTTACGGTGCAGGCGGTTTGGGCAACTTGGCGGTTCAATACGCGAAAAAAGTGTTTGGCGCGCACGTTGTCGCCATCGACATCAACGATGAAAAACTGGCATTCGCTAAAGAAAGCGGCGCTGATTTAGTCATCAATGCCGCCAAAGAAGACGCTGCCAAAGTGATCCAAGAAAAAACCGGCGGCGCACACGCAGCCGTTGTTACCGCCGTATCCGCCGCCGCGTTCAATTCTGCCGTGGACTGCGTCCGTGCAGGCGGCCGCGTCGTTGCCATTGGTCTGCCGCCCGAATCTATGGACCTGTCCATCCCGCGTCTGGTCTTGGACGGCATCGAAGTGGTCGGCTCTCTGGTCGGTACCCGTAAAGATTTGGAAGAAGCATTCCAATTTGGCGCAGAAGGCTTGGTTGTGCCTAAAGTCCAGTTGCGTGCTTTGGATGAAGCGCCTGCCATCTTCCAAGAAATGCGCGAAGGTAAAATTACCGGCCGTATGGTGATTGATATGAACAAAGAGTGCAGCTGCATTCATCACTAATCAAATGATTCCGTGACAAAAGGCCGTCTGAACAATTTCAGACGGCCTTTTTTATTGGATTGAATAACTTAAAGCATAAAGCTACTTTCAAATACGCAGATTTCTCCGCTGACAGGATCAGTAAACTCTATTCTTTTGGCCAAAAGTTTTAAAGGTCTATCGTAGTCTTCATCACCGGCCGCCAATGGGGTAGGGTAAAGCGCATCGTTCATTAGCGGCATATTCAAACTCATCATATGCACGCGGAGCTGGTGTTTCTTTCCGGTATGCGGTGTGAGGCGGTAGAGGCTGAATGCGCCGCGGTTTTCGATAAGCTCGATGGTTGTGTGGGCGTTGGGTTCGCCTTCCGTTTCCCGTGTGAGAAAGAATTTTTCGCCGCGTTCCATTCGTGACGAAATATTCAGCGGATAGTCCAAATCCATCCGAGTTGGTGCAACTGCCTCATAGGTTTTTCGGACGGTTTTTTCTTGGAACATGGTCTGATAATCACGACGCGTGGCAGGATTGAGCGAAAGCAGCATAACGCCTGCCGTATCTTTGTCCAAGCGATGAATCGGCGTAATGTCTTCAACATTCAAATGCTGCAATTCCGGCCGCAAACGCAGGCGCGTGAGCAAGGTTTCCCGCAAAAACCTGCCGCTGGGGATGACAGGCAGAAAATGCGGTTTGTCCACCACAATCAAATGCTCGTCAATATGCAAAATCTTTTCTTCAAACGGAATACGCGGCTCGCTCTCACAGCTGGTTTCACGGTAATAAAACATCGTCTTGCCGGGTTCGAACAAGGTATTCTCATCAAACGGTACGCCATCCGCGCCCACCACAAAACCGCTGTTCAGCCGCCGCCGCCAGTTTTCTTCGCCGACAAAGGGAAAATGAGCGCATAAAAAATGCAGTAGCGGCAAGCCGTAAAACTGCTTTTCATGCGGCAAAACCAAGTAGCTGGGTTTGACACCGTCTAAAAGGGGTAGGGGATTGGTACGTTTTTTCATGCGGCGGATTGTACTCGGTTTTTAGGATTTTTTCAGGGTGATATTTTGGTTTAAAAAATAGTAGCAGAGTAGGGGGATACCTGACGTTTATAACGTCTGTAATAGAGTAGGATATTGCCGTTTTTCTTTTAGTCAGTACACCTACACATTACTTTCGATATATTCCACAAAAGAGTTTTCCATACTGACATGGAATGGAAAAGAAATTTGGAGGCCGTTTCGGTTTACAGTAAGATACAAGAAAAACTGTTAAATAGAAGGGAAATTTGATGAAACCGATGACCGCATTAATGACCGCCGCCGTATTTTCAGTACTCAGCCTGAATGCCTGCGGCGGTTCGGAGAAAAGCATGAGTATTCAGGAACAAACCGAAGCAAGATTCCAGCTAAATCCCCATCCCAAACAGGCTTACCGTCTTAGAATCAAAATCAACGATGCGCCGGGGCCGTTAAAACTGATAGGTAAATTTGGGGTTGGCTATAAAGCCGAAAATTGTACGTACATCATCAATAAAATCGAAGGAGCCCCTGCAAAACCTGAAAAGAACTTACAGACCGATATCCGCCAGCTTGGGGAGTTTGAATATGAAACTGTGGTTTATGCTGACGCATTGTTGGATGAAGACTATTTCGGAGAAGGTGTCTGCCACTGGCAGCCTGAAGGCTTCGGTTTTTCGCTGAAGGCAACAGGAAGTCCTGAAGAAACAGAGTTTAATTTCAGCGATATAATGAAATATTTATTAGAAAAAAAGACGCTGACTAATTATTATTGGAAATGGTCATATCCTTATTCTAGAAAAGAAGATGGTACTCTTTACACCGATTCCGTTGATTTTGGAATTGAATCGCCCGAAATTTATAGTGCCGAAGAACATAAAGAAATGTTTACTATCACAGTAACCCTTGAGGAAATTTCATTATGAGCAAAATTACCCGACAACAACAGGCTGACCTTGCCGTAGATGCCTACAATACCCGTACAGTAACCAAAGGAAATAAAAAAATTACCATTGAAGGCAACGATTACAAAGTCTTGGCCGTCCGCAACAACCCTGTAACAGGTTATCAAGGCACGGTGTACCAAGATGTCCAAACCAATGAAATTGTCGTTGCCCACCGAGGAACGGCAAGCGTTACGGATGGTATCATCAACCTTGCGATGGTGATCAACAGTGTCAACTATCAGGCTGCTGAATCGAAAAAACAATGTCTATATTGTCAAGAACAGTTATGAAATATTTTAAAAATCTGTCAACTAAAAAGTTGTTATCTTTTTTCTCATTATTTGTGCTTTCCAGTTGCACCCCTTCTTCCGTAATCAGTGATGAGGATTGGAAAAAAGCTGAAAACACTCCCCTGCCGTTTTCTTATATTGCACCTAATGCACACTACATATGTATCCAAAGTTCATACCAACCTTATGAGGATTTTATTTCTTCAAACCATCAGCCACATATTCCCGAAAAAGAGTTTTCTATGCTGACACAGGACGGACAGGAAATTTGGTGGTTGTTTTCGACTGACGGAAAAGTACAGGAAAAACGGTTTAATGGAGGGAAATATCCTAAAATTTCTCAAAATCAAAGTTTTTGTGTCGATTTACAAAATGCTTGCCTGTTTGTTGACAAAAGGTCGTCTGAAAAGCGGTATGAAATTCGTTCGTGTATTAATTTGAAAAAGGAAAAAATTTGATGAGTGCTGAATATGCTTATGAAAAAAGCCATAGTCCTGTTAATGATTTTTTTACAGGGCATGTGGCAAGTGCTGCTATTAATGAAAGTGTAGGTTCTCATTTGCCTGGCCGCAGTGATGGACCTGCTGATGCGTATCGACATGTTTTGCTTTCTGCTGAGTTGACTCGTCGTTATGGAGAAAATTATGCACGGTTTATTTTATCTGCACATGAATTTACAGGAAATATGCAGGATCAGACTAAAGAAGCCAATGAGATGGATGTGCATAATAATGAACTAGGTATCAAAATTGGAAACAGATTACGCCAGCAAAGAGGAGGCAGTTCTTGGGAGGACGTGGTAATAGAAGCAAGAAAAACCATTGTTCCCAATGATCCAAATGGAAATAACGCTCGGTGGCTGCCACAAGACAAGTGGAAAGTAAATCCCAAATTGGATGGTAAAGAACTTCCAGTTGGGCATAAGGATGTTAATTGGCCTGTAAATTGGAAACCAGGGGCATATTCCAAATATCCCATTCCACATTTAGAAGATTATGATACTCATCATGATCAACATTCTTCACTATCGCCTTTAGAAATGGAAATTCTAGGAGAGTATTATCCTAACCTTGTTGCTTCGGGCGGTTATATAAAAAACACCTTTTATCAGTATGATAATGAGAATGAATGGGTCGATATTACTAAACCCTTAGCCAAAAACGTCTCTGCCGAAGAATTCCGCAAATACGGTTTTGCAGCCTTGCTATCGGATGACGATAACAAAAGGTATGCCGCTTTGGATAGTATGCTGGATTCTGATGTTGGGCGCGGTTTACGGCAAAACGTAGACAAGATTTATGTCACACAGGAACACGAGCAGGAAATGGCGCGCTTGGCGGAGGAACAGGCACGGCAGGTTGATATGTCTGTGATGCGGATGGGCCGCGGTTAGTAGGTTGGATAAATAAAAGCATTAATCGATCAAAGGCTGTCTGAAACTTTCAGACGGCCTTTTGATTTGTTCCCAAACTCACAAACCCTTAAAAATCAGCTATAATGCCCAACTATTTGATTTTCGCTTATCCCATATTGAAATGGCACAAAAAATTCAATCTGTAAAAGGTATGAACGACCTTTTACCTGTCGAACAAAAAGATTTCAAACTGACGGCTTCGTTTTGGCAGGCGTTTGAAGATACGGTCGGCCGTTGGACACGCGCTTACGGCTATCAGCAAATCCGTACGCCGATTGTCGAGCAAACCGGTTTGTTTGTCCGCTCTATCGGCGAGGAAACCGATGTGGTCGGCAAGGAAATGTATACCTTCTCCGATTCAAACGATTCTTTGAGTTTGAGCCTGCGTCCTGAAGGTACGGCTTCTTGTCTGCGTGCGGTGGTCGAACACAACCTTCTGTACAACAGCCCGCAAAAGCTGTGGTATATGGGGCCGATGTTCCGCCGCGAGCGTCCGCAAAAAGGCCGTTATCGTCAGTTCCATCAGGTCGGTATCGAGGCTTTGGGTTTTGAAGGGCCGGATATCGATGCGGAAATCATCGCGATGTCTGCCGACTTATGGGAAAAATTGGGTATTCGTGAATACCTGACTTTAGAAATCAACAGCTTGGGCAACCGTGAGGAACGCGCGGCACACCGTGCGGCATTGGTTGAATATCTGACCCGCTATGAGGCGCAATTGGATGAAGACAGCAAACGCCGTCTGAAAACCAATCCTTTGCGCGTTTTGGATACGAAAAACCCTGATTTGCAGGAAATCTGCAACGCGGCGCCGCGTCTGGTGGATTACTTGGGCGAGGCTTCGCAAAACCACTATGCACGCTTCAAGGCGATGTTGGACGGTTTGGGTATTCAATACATTGAAAATCCGCGCTTGGTCCGTGGTTTGGATTACTACAATCAGACGGTTTTTGAGTGGACGACCGACAAACTCGGCGCGCAGGCGACTGTGTGCGGTGGCGGCCGTTACGATGGTTTGATTGAAGAACTTGGCGGCAAACCTGCGCCGTCTATCGGCTTTGCGATGGGTATTGAGCGTCTGTTGCTTTTAGTAAGCGAATACGGCTCGCTGGAAGTGAACGCCGCGCCTGATGTCTATGCAATACACCAAGGCGAAGGTGCGGACTTGCAGGTGATGAAATACGCGCAAGCCTTGCGCGTCCAAGGTTTCAATGTGATGCAGCATTCCGGCTATCAGAGCCTGAAAGCGCAAATGAAAAAAGCAGACAACAGTGGCGCACGCTTTGCCCTGATTGTGGCTCAGGATGAGCTGGCAAACGGTACGGTTACCCTGAAAGATATGCAGGGCAAACACGAACAACAAACCGTTGCCGCCGCTGATTTGACAGACACTTTACAACAATGGAAGAACGCATAAATGGCAGCCCATTTGGAAGAACAACAAGAGTTAGACAACTTTAAATATTTTTGGAAAAGCATCGGCCGTTGGATTTTTGCCTTGCTGATCGTGGCGTCTTTGGGGTATTTGGGTTACACCATTTACCAAGGCCAAAAAGCTTCAAAAGATCAGGAAGCCGCTGCCGTATTGGCGCAAATGGTGGAAAAGGCGCAGCAAAAAACCGACCCCAAAGCCATCAACGCCGATTTGGCCGAATTGCAAAAAAACTATCCTGATTCTATTTCGACAGCCCAAGCCACTTTGATGGTGGCGGCAACTGAGTTTGATGCCGGCCGTTATGATGTGGCGGAAGGTCATTTGAATTGGGTGCTGAAAAACCAAAACGCACCGTTGGTTCAAGCTTTGGCGGCGCAGCGTTTGGGCGTTGTCCTGTTACAGCAGAAAAAATACGATGCCGCCATCAATGCCCTGAATACTCAGGTTGAGGCTGACTTCGAGCCTTTGATGTTGGAAACCAAAGGCGATGTTTACGTTGCCCAAAATAAAACCAAAGAAGCCGTACAAAGTTATGAAGCTGCTTTGAGCAAAATGCCACAAACCGCAGTAGGCCGCGAATTGCTGCAAATGAAAATCGACAGCTTGAAATAAGTTTGTTTGAAATCAAGGCCGTCTGAAGTTGCAATGACTTTTCAGACGGCCTACACTTATCCTTATCAACCGTGTTTTTAAAACACCTGCTTGTGTTCCGCTCCCGTTTTTAGGCGGCACTTGACACAGAAAGACTCAATCATGAAACCAACCATCGCGCTTGTCGGCCGCCCTAACGTCGGCAAATCTACTTTATTCAACCGTTTGACGCGCACCAAAGATGCGCTCGTGCATGACCTGCCCGGCCTGACGCGTGACCGCCATTACGGTCATGGCAAAGTCGGCAGCAAACCTTATTTGGTCATCGATACCGGCGGTTTTGAGCCGGTTGTGGACAGCGGCATTTTGCACGAAATGGCAAAACAAACCTTGCAGGCTGTCGATGAAGCCGATGCAGTTGTGTTTTTGGTGGATGGCCGTACCGGTTTGACGCCGCAAGATAAAATCATTGCCGACCGTTTGCGCCAAAGCCCGCGTCCTGTTTATTTGGCGGTAAATAAAGGCGAGGGTGGCAATAGGGCCGTGCTTGCCGCCGAGTTCTACGAACTTGCTTTGGGCGACCCTTATGTTATTTCAGGTGCGCACGGCGATGGCGTGTATTATCTGATTGAAGATATTTTGGAAACCTTCCCTGAGCCTGAAAAGGAAGAGGAAGAAGCGAAACATCCTGTTTTTGCTGTAATCGGCCGCCCAAATGTCGGTAAATCGACCTTGGTAAATGCCATTCTCGGCGAAGAGCGCGTGATTGCCTTTGATATGGCAGGCACGACGCGCGACAGTATCCATATCGATTTTGAACGTGAAGGCAAACCGTTTACCATCATCGATACCGCAGGTGTGCGCCGTCGCGGTAAAGTGGATGAAGCAGTAGAAAAATTTTCTGTTATCAAAGCTATGCAGGCGGTTGAAGCGGCAAACGTTGCTGTTTTGGTGTTGGACGCTCAACAAGATATCGCCGACCAAGATGCAACGATTGCAGGTTTTGCTTTGGAAGCAGGCCGTGCCTTGGTGGTGGCGGTCAATAAATGGGACGGCATCAGCGAAGAGCGCCGCGAGCAAGTGAAACGCGATATTAACCGCAAACTGTATTTCCTTGATTTTGCTAAGTTCCATTTTATTTCTGCATTGAAAGAGCGCGGTATAGACGGTTTGTTTGAAAGCATTCAGGCTGCCTATAATGCGGCGATGATTAAGATGCCGACGCCGAAAATCACGCGCGTATTGCAAAGCGCGATCGAGCGTCAACAGCCGCCGCGTGCTGGCTTGGTGCGTCCGAAAATGCGTTATGCCCACCAAGGCGGCATGAATCCTCCGGTGATTGTGGTACACGGTAATTCGCTGCACGCGATTTCAGACAGCTACACACGCTATCTGACCCAAACGTTCCGTAAGGCCTTCAATCTGCAAGGTACGCCGCTCAGAATTCAATACAATGTTTCGGAAAACCCGTATGAAAATGCGGAAGACAAACCGAAGAAAAAACCGTTGCGCCGTGTCAGCCTGAGCAACCGTATTGAGAAACGCGAAGGCCGCAAGGAAGAGAAAAACCGCTTCAAGAAGAAAACCAAAGTCAGCGTGAAAAAACAATTCAGCAAATAAACACAAAGGCCGTCTGAACAATTTCAGACGGCCTTTTATAATGAAAAACAGCTCATTAGAGCTTCATAGCATATTTTCGACAGGGTTTGCCGAATTTAAAGAAAACATCCAATTTGGATTTGGGATTGTTGTGAATATGGAAATGAAACAGTCGGTTTGACGGAAAGTTCCCTTATTACTGGATTCCTAAACGGTGTGATAGAAAAAAATAGTTGGTAATTTATCCTATTCGGGGCTACAATCCCATCAAACGCCGATTTTGGCGTCTTTACAATCATAATAATGGAGCTCAAGAATATGACAGCTAAAGGACAAATGTTACAAGATCCTTTTTTGAATGCGTTGCGTAAAGAGCACGTTCCGGTTTCAATCTACTTGGTAAACGGCATCAAGCTGCAAGGCCAAGTGGAATCATTTGACCAGTACGTTGTTCTGCTGCGTAATACTTCCGTCACTCAAATGGTTTACAAACACGCTATCTCAACAATCGTCCCTGCACGCGCAGTCAGCCTGCAACACGAAAACAAGCAACCTCAAGCCGCTGCCGCAGCTGCTCCGGTTCAAGTTGAGACTGTGCAACAACCTGCCGAATAAATGATGTAACGCATTCCTGTTTTTCAATACCTTACCGCTTTTGCGGTAGGGTATTTTTATTTTCAGACGACCTTTATCATGCTGCTTGAAAACATTCTTCCCTTTGCCCACTCCTTATTACGACAAGCCTTAAAAGCAGGCGGCCGCGCTTTGGATGCGACGGCCGGAAACGGGCATGATACTTTGCTGTTGGCGCAGTTGGTTGGCGAGACGGGTAGGGTGTGGGCATTTGATGTGCAATCTAAAGCACTGGCGCAGACTCAAGGCCGTCTGAAAGAAAACGGCGTAGATGGTCGGGTAGCCCTGATACATGACGGCCATGAAAACCTTTTATCTTATATCGACGAGCCTTTAGATGCCGCAGTATTTAATTTTGGTTGGCTGCCAGGGGGCGATAAAAGCTGTACGACTGAAGCAGCAAGCAGCATCCGTGCGCTGACGGATACTTTGGGTTTGTTGAAAGAGGGTGGGCTTGCCGTAGCGGTATTGTACCCGGGGCATGAAGCCGGCCGAATAGAGGCTGAAGCTATTGTGCAATGGGCGGAAACTTTGCCGCAGGAAGCTTTTGCCGTGTTACGCTATGGCTTTGTCAACCGCCGCAATGCGCCGCCCTATCTGCTGGCGATTGAAAAGTTGCGTCAGAAATAGATGTTTGCGGTAAAATAGCTGCTTTGTTTTTCAACCCTCAACATAAGAAACTGCCATGCAATATCTGTTTGTAAAATACAGCCATCAGATTTTCGTTGCCATCACTATTCTGTTGTTCAACATTCGTTTTTTCCTGCTCTGGCGTCATCCTGAGAAGCCGTTGGCAGGCATTTGGAAAGCCATGCCGCATTTGAACGACACCATGTTGCTGTTTACCGGCTTGTGGCTGATGAAGATTACCCATTTTTCGCCGTTCAATGCGCCGTGGCTCGGCATGAAAATCCTGCTGTTGCTGGTTTATATTGTGTTGGGCATGATTATGATGCGTTCGCGTCCGCGTTCGCCGAAATTCTATATCGTCTACGTTTTGGCCATGTCGTGTGTTGCCACGATTGTTTTCCTTGCCAAAACCAAAACGCTGCCGTTTTAAAAGAGGCCGTCTGAAATGTATCCGCATTTTGCCATTATCGCTTTGGGCAGCAATCTCGCCAATCCTGCCGAACAGGTTCGCGCCGCTTTGACCGAATTAGCCGCGCATCCGCATATCTGGCTCGAAAAAACATCTTCCTTGTATCTGACTGCACCGGTCGGCTATGATGATCAGCCCGATTTTGTGAACGCCGTTTGTACCGTGAAAACATCATTGGACGGCGTGGCTTTGTTGGCAGAGTTAAACCGCATCGAGGCCGAATTTGGGCGCGAACGTACCTTCCGCAATGCGCCGCGCACTTTGGATTTGGACATTATCGATTTTGACGGTATTCGCAGCGATGACCCGCATCTGACTTTGCCGCATCCACGCGCGCATGAGCGCAGTTTCGTTATGTTGCCGCTGGCTGAAATCCTTCCGGATTTTGAGTTGGGCGAGCATGGCCGTGCGGCTGATTTGGCTCAGGCTTTGGGCGGGCAGGGTATTCGCCTGTTGAAAGAATAAAGGCCGTCTGAAAAACGGACTAAAACAAGAACGGGCGTGTTGGACACGCCTTTTTTGCTATAAAATATTGTTGGGAAACACATTACAAAGAGTTACTATGAATCCTCGTTATATTGTTGTCGAAGGCGCCATCGGTAGCGGCAAGACCGCTTTGAGCCGCCGCTTGGCAGAGCATTTCAGCGCGTTGCTGTTGTCGGAGAATCCGGATCACAATCCGTTTCTCATGAAGTTTTACAGCAATGTTTCCAATAATGGCTTGGCTGCCGAGCTTTTCTTCCTGACGCGCCGCGCTGAAAGCGTGAATATTATTGAAGAGCAATGCGCGCAAGGCGGAATGGTTGTGGCTGATTTTCTGCCGGAAAAAGACCGTATTTTTACGCCTATCGTTTTGAATGATGACGAGCAGCAGCTTTTTGCCGATATGAAGCAACGCATTCTGCCGCAATACGCAGAGCCCGATGTGGTGATTTATCTGCAAACCGCCGTCGAAAACAACCGCAAACGTCTGCAAAAACGTCACGAAGGCATTATCAGCTTGTTTCCCGAAGGCTATTTGGGACGTGTGCATGACGAATACAGCCACTTCTTTCATTTGTATCAAAGCGCGCCTTTGCTGACCGTCAATGCCGATGAGTTGGATTTGGCCGGCAATGACGACCACTTCCAGCTTTTGTTACGCGCATTGGAAGATTTTCAAGGTACGCGCAGTTATTTGAATTTAAGCGAAAAATAAATGCAGGCTAGGTTTAGGCCGTCTGAAAGGAATAATATGTCAAAATATCAATTCACACTCCCATCTTCTTCCGGCAGCGATTTTAACTCTGCCGAACATTTGCCGTTGGTTGTCTATTTTTATCCTAAAGACAGCACGCCCGGCTGTACCACCGAAGGCTTGGATTTCAATGCCCGATTGGAACAATTCAAAGCATTGGGCTATACCGTTGTTGGTATTTCGCGCGACGGTGTCAAATCGCATCAGAATTTCTGCGCCAAACAAGGCTTCCAGTTTGAGTTATTGAGCGACAAAGAAGAAACCGTCTGCAAACTGTTTGACGTGATCAAGCTGAAAAAGCTTTACGGCAAAGAATCCCTCGGCATTGAGCGCAGCACGTTTGTGCTGGACGAAAACGGCGAAATCGCCCATGAGTGGCGCAAAGTCAAAGTGGCCGGACATGCGCAGGAAGTGTTGGATACAATTTCTCAGGCCTCTTAAATAGGGCTTTGAAAACCTAAGGCCGTCTGAACGGATGTAAAGTCATGCCGTTCAGACGGCCTTTCAATACAGTTTGATGAATATGGACGATTTAATAGACAAACTGCTTGAATCCCTTTGGTTGCAAGACAGGCTCAGCAACAATACGCTGCAAAGTTACCGCCGTGATTTGGTCAAAGTTGCGGCGCGGTTGGCCGAGGGCGGGCAGGATTGGTTGAGTGCCGATGAGTTTGCCCTGTCTGATGCCGTGTATGCGGAAGGGGAAAAAAACACGTCCCAAGCGCGGGCATTGTCGGCTTGCAAACGTATGTACGGCTGGCTGGAAGAAACGGGCCAAAGAGCAGACAATCCCACCCGTTTTCTCAAAACGCCGAAATCGGAACGCAAACTTCCCACGCTGATTACCGAAGCCCAAATCGACGCGCTGCTGGCTGCGCCGGATGTGGAAACGCCGCATGGACTGCGCGACAAAGCCTTGCTCGAAGTTATGTATGCAACAGGTTTGCGCGTGACCGAAGCCGTCAAATTGACGCTCAGTGATATCGATTTACATCGCGGCAGTATCCGTACCATAGGCAAGGGCGACAAATTGCGTTTGGTTCCGTTGGGGCAGGAAGCGGCATATTGGGTAGAACGCTATTGCAACGAATCGCGCCCGTTGTTGCTAAAAAACAAAATCTGCGACGAAGTGTTTGTCAGTCAGAAACGCAGCGGCATCAGCCGTCAGCTTGCATGGATGATAGTCAAAGAATATGCCGAAGCGGCCGGTATTGCTTCGCTCAGTCCGCACGGCTTGCGCCATGCTTTTGCCACGCATTTGGTCAATCACGGCGTCGATTTGCGCTCAGTCCAGATGATGTTGGGACATTCCGATATCAACACCACGCAGATTTATACCCATGTTGCCAATATCCGTTTGAAAAACATGGTCGATGAACATCATTCCCGTTCATAAATAAAGGCGGCATCTCGAAGATGCCGCTTTTTTATTGAGGCCGTCTGAACAGTTATCAAACTTTAAAATTATAAAATATCAATCAGAATATAAATTTCCATAGAAAAATTTCAAAGCAAAAGGGCTGTGCCAATATTGCAATGCAAACCGTTTTTATTTATATTTACGTTCAAGAATAAATCCTACTCTCAATTACAGAGGGTAACAAAATAATTGGAGCACATCATGTTTGTCTGCATCTGCAACGCCATTACTGACCACGACATCAAAGAGACCATCGCCGCCGGTGCAACCACCATGAGCGATTTACAGGCTCAATTAGGCGTGGCGACTTGTTGCGGTTGCTGCGGCGAATTGGCTGCATCGTTTTTAACTGCAAGCAGTGCTCAAAATACCGTGACTGCCGGTATTAACGTTCAGTCTTAATTTTAGAATACACACAAAGGCCGTCTGAAGGCGTGACAGAAATCCTTGATTTCGTTTCGCGCCTTCAGACGGCCTTTGTCATGCCTGTATGGTTTGGAGGCATTTTGCTATACAATGGCCGCTTTTGTCCCTTCGAGAGTAACCGCCATGAAACTAACCTTGATGTTTCGGGAATATTGCAGCCTGTGCCACAAAATGCGCGAACAATTAAAGCCTTATCAGGAGCAGTTTGGATTTGAGCTGGATATTGTCGATGTTGATGCCGATCCGGTTTTAGAAGAAAAGTACAATGAGCTGGTGCCTGTTTTGCTGGATGGCGATACCGAAATTTGCCATTGGTTTTTGGACGAAGAAAAACTGAAAGCGCATTTGAGCGCGTAACAAACCTTTGACCATATTATCTTTCAGACGGCCTTTGGCTGTTTATGCCGTCTGAACATTGATTTTATTATGACTGAAAAACTTTCTCCCGATGCGCTGATTGAAGCGGCGCTGTTGACGCAAGTCGAACCCTTAAACGAAAAAGCCATGCGCGAATTGTGCGTGCCGCCGTTGTCGCAAGACAAGCTGATTGACGTATTGGCGCAACTGAAGACCCGTTGGCAGGGCAGGGCTTTGCAACTGGTGCATACCCATGAGGGCTGGCGCTTCCAAATCGCCCAAGCTGCATTTGAACGACTGGGCAGCCTGCAAGAGCAGCGCGCGCCGCGTTATTCCCGCGCCGTGATGGAAACACTGGCGATTATTGCCTATCAGCAACCGGTCACGCGTGGCGATATCGAAGGCATACGCGGCGTGGCGGTGTCGCAAAATGTAATGCAAACTTTGCAGGATAGGGGCTGGATTGAAGTTATCGGCCACCGTGATTCTGTCGGCCGTCCGGCATTGTGGGCAACAACGGCAACATTCTTAAGCGATTTGCGTTTGGAAAGTTTGGAAGAATTGCCGCCACTGACTGAATTGGGCGAGCTGGTGTTGCCTGATTTGATGGAAACGCCGCCGACTGGCGATGAGGAGGCTGAAGAAGCAGTAGAATCAGGAAGCAGACTGATTAACTGATTTGAATGTAAAGGCCGTCTGAAACAATCGTGTTTCAGACGGCCTTTATTGTTGTATAACATCATGATTTTAAATATAATTTTCATCTATTTTAATAACTTATTGATTTTATGATATAATTTAAAAATTATTAGAATAAATATCTCTCATTCTGTAATAGTTTGAGAAGGCATACGGAAACGTTTCCCTCTTTATCAATCGGCAGCCCGTTTGTTCTTCAAATATGCGCTGTATCAACTACGGAACCGATATGAAATTCAAACAATTCATTCAAAACAAATCTTCTTTCAACCCAAGCGTGGTCGGTATTACGCTTTTCTTCGTCCTTTTGCTTTTGTCAGCTGCTTTGGTTTGGCCTCAAAATACTGAGGCTTTGTTAAATGCCATGAAGCAGTTTATCTTTCAAAATGTCAGCTGGTTTTACATTCTGACTTTCTCTGTATTTCTTATTTTCTTATTGGCGCTTCCCATCAGCAGCCTCGGCAGTATCAAGTTGGGTACAAACGAGGACGAACCTGAGTTTTCGTTTTTATCATGGCTGGCCATGCTGTTTGCGGCCGGTATGGGCGTGGGCTTGATGTTTTTTGGTGTGGCCGAGCCTTTATCGCATTTCTCTTCCCCGATTGCCAAAGGCAATGCGCAAGAGGCGATTCTGCATACGGTGTTCCACTGGGGGATTCATGCCTGGGCAATCTACGGAATCATTGCGCTTGCCTTGGCGTATTTCGGTTTCCGCTATAAATTGCCGCTGGCGTTGCGCTCCTGCTTTTATCCGATTTTAAAAGACAAAATCAACGGCAAAATGGGCGATGCCATCGATGTGATGGCTTTGATTGCGACTTTGTTCGGTATTATCACAACCTTGGGATTTGGCGCGGCACAAATGGGTTCCGGTTTGTTGAAGATGGGCTGGGTGCAGGACAACAGCTATGTCTTGCAGGTCGGCATTATCGTTGTTGTGATGGCGATTGCCATATTTTCCGCAACTTCGGGCGTGGGCAAAGGCGTCAAAATTTTGAGTGAAACCAACTTGGTATTGGCACTGTCATTGCTGTTGTTTGTCTTGTTGAGTATGCCGACGACGTATTTGATTTTCGCATTCAGCGACAATTTGGGCACTTATCTGAGTAACTTCGTTTCGTTCAGCTTTAAGTCATATACCTACGAGCCTGAGCATACAAAATGGTTTACCGGCTGGACGGTGTTGTATTGGGCTTGGTGGTGTTCGTGGTCGCCTTTTGTCGGTTTGTTCATTGCCCGAATTTCGCGAGGCAGAACTATCCGCGAATTTATTTTTGGCGTATTGGCAGTGCCTAGCCTGATGAGTATTTTGTGGTTTACCGTATTTGGCAATTCAGCCTTGTGGCTGGACACACATGTGGCAAACGGCGCTTTGTCTGCTTTGACCAACGAGCCTGAAAAATTGTTGTTTGCCTTTTTGAATTATCTGCCGTGGCCGGTTGTCAGCAGCTTGGTAGCATTGCTGGTGATTTCGCTGTTTTTTATCACTTCTGCCGACTCGGGCATTTATGTGCTGAACAATATTGCTTCGCGCGATAAAGGGCTGGCTTCGCCCAAGTGGCAATCGGTTATGTGGGGCGTGTTGATTTCGGCTGTGGCTATTGTGTTGCTGGGTGCCGGGGGTTTGCCTATCTTGCAAACCATGACCCTGATTGCGTCTCTGCCGTTTGCGGTGTTGATGATTTTTATGATGGTTTCTTTGTGGAAAGCCCTGAACAACGATGCCAACTATTTTGCAACCGCCGTCAATCCGAGCAGTATTTTCTGGTCGGGCGATCATTGGAGGGAACGCCTTGGCCAAATGATGAATCAGACGCAGGAAGTCGATATCATCAAATTTATGAAAAATACGGCGCTTCCGGCAATGCAGGAATTGAAAAACGAATTGACCGAAAAATACAATATGGACGTAGAAATCCGTTGCCTGTTGCAGCAGGATGAGCCGTCGGTGGAGCTGGTGGTGCATAAAGGGACGGTAAGGGATTTTGTCTATGGGATTAAATCTGTAAAGCGGGAAATTACCGACCAGTTGATTCGCGAAGACAGCCTGCCTCATTTCAAATATGCGGCAACGTTCATACCGTTGACGTATTTCTCGGATGGGCGCGATGGATACGATGTGCAATATATGACGCACAAAGAATTGATTGCCGATATGCTCAAACAGTATGAGCGTTATCTGAACCTGCTTGCCGGAGTAGGGCAGGAATTGATGGGGCATGAACAAGTAGATCTGGCAGAGTAAAGTGAAGTTAGGCCGTCTGAACATGTAGCAATATTCAGACGGCCTTTTTATTGCCTGCTTAAAAAATAATTTGTTTAAAATAAATATCTTAGATAAATTATAAGAAAAATCTGATTTAAACTATAAAAAATCTTAGTTATAATCAGCTTATCTAAAGCTATTCCGCATAGGTGCGGGTGATTTACTAAGGAATACTGCAATGCTGTTGGCACTTTCTTTGCGTGATTTTGTCATTGTTGAAAACCTGAATCTTGATTTTCAAAACGGCTTTACCGTATTGACGGGCGAGACCGGCGCAGGCAAATCGATTACTCTGGATGCGATTGGCCTGTTATTGGGCGATAAAGCCGATTACAGCCAAGTGCGCAGCGGCGCCAAAGAAGCGCAGTTGTCGGCTTTGTTCGATATCAGTGGTTTGCCTGAACTGAAAGCGCAGCTGCAGGAGCAAGGTCTTTTGGAAGAAGATGCGGAAGAGCTCAGCATCCGCCGTATTATCGATGCCAAGGGCAAAAGCCGCAGTTATATCAATAACCAAGCGGCAACACTGGCGCAACTGAAAGCCATCGGCGAGCAGTTAATCGATATTCACGGACAAAATGCCCATCATTCGTTGAATCAAGAATCTGCGCAACGCGAGTTGTTGGACGCATTTGCCGGCAGCAAAGAGCAGGCTGAAACGGTCAAACAGCTTTATCAAAATTGGGTCAATGCGAAAAAAGCCCTGCAAGAAGCACAAGAGCAGGTAGAAACCATGACCATCGAGCGCGAGCGTTTAGAATGGCAGTTTAATGAATTGAACCAATTGGAGCTCAAACCCAACGAATGGGAAACCTTAAGCCAAAGCCACGACAGTCTGGCGCATTCGGCCGAGTTGCTCCAAACCGCCGAACAAGTAGGCGACAGTATAGACGGAGATAACGGCATCCAACGTCAAATCTATCAATGCCAAAAACTACTGGGCAATCTGCAAAACATTGAGCCGCGCTTTGCCGAGAGCCTGAATATGTTGGCAAGTATTGAAGCAGAATTGGGTGAAATCAGTGCCAATATGCGCGATGTAGCCGGTCGCAGCGATATCGATCCTAATGAATTGGCCGCACAAGAAAGCCGTATGGGCGAATTGATGAGCATGGCGCGGAAATACCGCATTGAGCCGGAAGAGTTACCACAAAAGTTGGCTGAAATCGGCGAGCACCTGCAAAACCTGCACGCGGCTGCCGATTTGGAAGCCTTGGAAAATACAGTCGCACGCAATCTTGCCGAATACCACGAAGCCGCGCATATTCTTTCCGCCATGCGTCATCAGGCGGCCGGTCGTTTGGGTGAAGAGACCACCGAGCATATGCAACATTTGGCCATGAAGGGCGCACGTTTTGACATCATCTTGTTGCCGTCTTCGCCGACCGCACATGGTCTAGAGCAGGTGCAATTCCAAGTGGCGGCGAATAAAGGCAATCCGTCCCGTCCTTTGAATAAAGTGGCTTCCGGCGGCGAATTGGCGCGTATCAGCTTGGCTTTGCAAGTGGTTGCCAGCCAATACACGCAAGTGCCGACATTGATTTTTGACGAAGTGGATACCGGTATTGGTGGCGGTGTTGCTGAAATGGTCGGTAAAGCTTTGCGTGCCTTAGGTAAAAAACATCAAGTCTTGGCGGTAACCCATCTTCCTCAAGTTGCCTCTTGTGGTGAAAACCATTGGCAGGTCCGCAAGCATAGCGAAGGGGAGCAAACCGTCAGCGAAATCAGCGTCTTGAACCATCATCAGCGCATTGAGGAAATCGCGCGTATGCTGGGTGGCGAAATCATTACCGATACCACACGCAGCCATGCCGCCGAACTCTTGCATTTGGCAGCCGCCTAAAAGCCTCAAGGCCGTCTGAAAATAGGATTCAGACGGCCTTTTCTATATTTTGCCACCTTTTCAGGCAGGTAGAATACAAGGTATGATTATATCGTCTGTTTACAAGGAAATTTTGATGAAAGTCCTGTTTATCGCCGATCCGATGGCAAGTTTTAAAACCTATAAAGACACTACTTACGCCATGATGCGTGAAATGGCAAAGCGCGGTTGGCAGCTTTTTCATACCTTGAGCGGAGAATTGTCCGTCCGTGAAGGCTTGGTAGTGGCTCAGGCTGCGGCATTTGAGTTTGTCGGCGCGAAGAGTGATGACGATCATGAATGGTTTAAAGCAGAGGCAAAAGTTCAGACGGCCTTAAAAGATTTCGATGCGGTCATTATGCGCACTGATCCGCCGTTTGATATGCAATATCTGTATGCGACCCAGTTTTTGACGTTGGCACAGCAGCAGGGCGCAAAAGTATTTAACAGCGGACAAGCAATGCGCGATTTCAATGAGAAATTGGCGATTTTAAATTTTAGTCAGTTTACTGCGCCGACTTTGGTTACCACACGTTCCGCCGATGTCCGTGCCTTTTTGAAAGAACACGGCGACATCATCATCAAACCTTTGGACGGCATGGGCGGTATGGGCATTTTCCGTCTGACCGAATCCGACCCCAATATCGGCAGTATCCTTGAAACCCTGATGCAGCTTGATTCACGCACCATCATGGCACAACGCTATATTCCTGAAATCGTACATGGCGACAAGCGCATTTTGATTATCGGCGGGGAAGTTGTTCCGTATGCTTTGGCGCGTATTCCGCAAAACGGTGAAACGCGCGGCAACTTGGCTGCCGGCGGTCGCGGCGTGGCGCAGGAGTTGAGCGAGCGCGACCGTGAAATTGCAGAAACCCTGGCGCCTGAATTGAAGCGGCGCGGTATTTTGCTTGCCGGTTTGGATGTCATCGGCAGCAACCTGACCGAAGTCAATGTAACCAGCCCGACCGGCTTCCAAGAAATCATGAAGCAAAAAGATTTCGACGTTGCTGCCATGTTTGCAGATGCCGTCGCATCTTGGGCGAAACAATAAACCCAAAGGCCGTCTGAAAATTGACTTGACCGTTTCTTTTCAGACGGCATTCTAATGTTGAGTATATGATGAAACTATCTTCCTACGCTTCCGAGAAAAAAGGCAAAAACGGCATCAAGCGCATCATTAATGCGTTTGGCTATTCCAAAGACGGACTGGCTGCCGCATATCGGTATGAAAGCGCATTTCGCCAAGTTTTTTGGTTGAACCTGATTTTAATTGTCTTGGCCTTATTCCTTGATTTCGGTTCGGCCACCAAAATGGTGCTTGTTGTCGCATCGTTTATTTCACTGATTACCGAATTGTTTAATACCGCCGTTGAAGCAGCCGTTGACCATACTTCTACTGAAAAACACGAGCTGGCCAAGCGTGCCAAAGATGCCGGTTCGGCCGCGCAACTGATGGCTTTGTTAATGTTATTTATTGTTTGGATTGTTGCATTAACTGCTTAGAAATGTGGTAATATGGTAATTCATTAGGATTAGATAGTATTAGTTAATCTATATCAAAGTTTTCAGACGGCCTTCGGCTGTAAGATGAAGGCTGTATATCCCAGCCATTTGGCAAACACAAGGAGCAAAAGATGAAAAAATTAATGGCAACCCTGATTCTGGCAGGCTTGGCAACTTCCGTATCTGCAGCCGGTATCCATATTGAAGACGGTTGGGCACGTGCCACTGTCGAAGGTATGAAAATGGGTGGCGCATTCATGAAAATCCAAAACGATGAAGCCAAACAAGACTTCTTGGTAGGCGGCAGCAGCCCTGTTGCCGAACGTGTTGAAGTACACACCCATATTAACGACAACGGTGTTATGCGTATGCGCGAAGTTAAAGGCGGCGTTCCTTTGGCTGCAAAAGGCGTAACCGAGCTGAAACCAGGCAGCTACCACGTTATGTTCATGGGTCTGAAAAAACAATTGAAAGAAGGCGAAAAAGTGCCTGTAACCCTGAAATTCAAAAACGCCAAACCTCAAACTGTCGAGCTGGAAGTGAAAACCGCGCCTAAAGCCGAAATGCAGCACGACCACGGCGCACACGGTGGCGCACATCAGCACTAATTGCTTGAATTTGCATATAAAGGCCGTCTGAAAGTCATTGGGCTTACAGACGGCCTTTTCTGTCGTCAAATCAAAATGTGCTAAAATCACGCTTTAAAAAATGTATTTAAAACCCACATTCCCCTCATGAATACTCACAACACACCAGCAAACATCATCGTCGGCCTCTCCGGCGGCGTCGATTCATCCGTTACCGCGGCCCTGCTCAAACAGCAAGGCCATCAAATCAGCGGCGTGTTCATGCAGAACTGGGAAGATGACGACAACGACGAATATTGCAGCATCAAACAAGACTCCTTCGATGCCATTGCCGTTGCCGACATCATCGGCATCGACATCGACATCGTTAATTTTGCCGCGCAATATAAAGACAACGTATTTGCCTATTTTCTCAAAGAATACAGCGCAGGCCGCACGCCAAACCCGGATGTCTTGTGCAATGCTGAAATCAAATTCAAATGCTTTTTGGACTACGCCATAGAGCAGGGCGCAGATACCATTGCCACCGGACACTATGCCCGCAAAGAAGTTCGAAACGGCGTGCATTACCTGCTCAAAGGCTTGGATCAAAACAAAGACCAAAGCTATTTTTTGTACCGCCTCAAACCTTTCCAACTCGAGCGCGCGATTTTCCCATTGGGCGAGTTGGAAAAGCCTGAAGTCCGCCGTCTTGCCGAAGAATTCAAATTACCGACTGCAACCAAAAAAGACAGTACCGGTATTTGCTTTATTGGTGAACGCCCGTTCCGCGAATTTCTGCAAAAATACCTGCCGACCAATAATGGCAAAATGGTTACCCCTGAAGGCAAAGTAGTCGGCGAACACGTCGGCTTGATGTTTTACACGCTGGGCCAACGCAAAGGCTTGGGTATCGGCGGCGCAGGCGAACCATGGTTTGTTGCGGCCAAGGATTTGACCAAAAACGAACTGATTGTCGTACAAGGCCATGACCATCCTTTGCTTTATACGCAAAGCCTGATTATGAACGATTTGAGTTTCACATTGCCCGAACGCCCGAAAGAAGGCCGCTATACCTGCAAAACGCGCTACCGTATGGCTGACGCGCCTTGTACGTTGCGTTACTTGGATAATGAAACCATCGAGCTTGTCTTTGACGAGCCACAATGGGCAGTAACCCCCGGTCAATCAGCGGTACTGTACGACGGCGATGTGTGCTTGGGCGGCGGTATCATTATGTCCACCGACAAGCCTGTCATCATTACTGCTTAATAAAAGGGCCGTCTGAAAACGAAGCGGCGGATTAAATAAAGCCTTCAGACGGCCTCGATTCCAAAAAACGACTAAATAAAAGACTGATCAATATGGAAAAACTCTGGCTCAAAAGCTACGAACAAGGCGTAAACCCTGAAATCGATATCTCTCAATACAGCTCCATCAGCGACGTATTCCGTCAAAGTGTCGAGAAATTCTCGGATAAACCTGCTTTTCAAAACATGGGCAAAACGCTGACTTATGCCGAAGTGGGCAAGTTGGCGACCGATTTTGCGTCTTACCTGCAAAACGTATTGAAACTGCCGCGCGGTGAGCGCGTGGCGATTATGATGCCGAACGTTTTGCAGTATCCGATTGCGCTTTTCGGTATTTTGCAGGCTGGTTTGGTGGCAGTGAATACCAATCCGCTTTATACGCCGCGCGAGTTGGAGCATCAGTTGAAAGACAGCGGTGCGACAACGATTGTCGTGTTGGAGAACTTTGCCAATACGTTGGAGTTGGTGTTGCCGCGTACGCAAATCAAACATGTGATTGTCGCGTCGGTCGGCGAAATGTTCGGCATGATTAAAGGTGCGTTGATGAACTTCGTCATCCGCAAAGTGAAAAAAATGGTGCCGGAATACCGTATTCCCAATACCGTGACTTTTCAGACGGCCTTGAAGCAAGGTGCGGCAAATACGTTCAAACCAGTCGAGTTGACACGCGACGATACTGCCTTGTTGCAATATACAGGCGGCACGACCGGCGTGGCAAAAGGCGCCGTCCTCAGTCACGGCAATATCTGCGCCAATATGTTGCAGGCAAAAGAATGGATTAAAAACAGCCTGCACGAAGGCAAAGAAACGGTTATTGCCGCGTTGCCGCTTTATCATATCTTTGCCTTGACGGTAAACCTGATGATCTTTGCGAATACCGGTTCTAAAATCATCCTGATTACCAATCCGCGCGATATGAAGGGGTTTATCGGCGAATTGAAAAAAGAGCCGATTAGCGTGTTCATCGGTGTGAATACCTTGTTTAATGCGATGGTCAACCGTCCAGATTTCGCTGAAGTCGATTTTTCCCGTTTGAAGCTGACTTTGGGCGGCGGTATGGCAACGCAAAAAGCCGTGGCGGAAAGATGGAAAAAAATCACCGGTACGCCGATTGTGGAAGCTTACGGCTTGACCGAAGCCAGCCCGGGTGTATGTTGCAATCCTTTGAATATCGAGGCTTACAGCGGCGGTATCGGCCTGCCTGTTCCTTCAACTGAGATAGAGTTGCGCGATGCGGACAGCAAAGAAGTGCCTATCGGACAGCCGGGCGAATTGTGGGTACGCGGTCCGCAAGTGATGAAAGGCTATTGGAACCGTCCTGAAGAAACCGCCAAAGCAATCGATGCACGCAGCTTTTTAGAGACCGGCGACATTGCCGTGATGGATGAAAAAGGCTGGCTGAAGTTGGTGGACCGCAAAAAAGATTTGATTGTGGTATCCGGTTTCAATGTATATCCGAACGAAATCGAAGAAGTGGTGGCCAGCAACGACAAAGTCTTGGAAGTCGCCTGTATCGGCGTGAAAAGTGAGAAAACCGGTGAAGCGATTAAGGTCTTCGTCGTACGCAAAGACCCGTCTTTGACCAAGGAAGAACTGATCGATTTCTGCCGCAAAGAACTGACGGCGTATAAAGTGCCGAAAGACATCGAATTCCGCGACGAGTTGCCAAAATCCAACGTTGGCAAAATCCTGCGCCGCGAGCTGCGCTGATATATAGAATCAGTATGATAAGGCCGTCTGAAAACGCTGTTTTCAGACGGCCTGAAGCTTTTGCCGTTTGCCAGAATATGCTGCTTCAAGTTAAAATCATACATTCCAACATGGGTATCACATCATGACTAAATTTATTTTCGTAACCGGCGGCGTTGTATCTTCTTTGGGTAAAGGTATCGCCGCCGCTTCTATTGCTACTATTCTTGAGTCGCGTGGCTTGAACGTGACCATGCTTAAGCTCGACCCGTATATCAACGTTGACCCGGGTACCATGAGCCCATTTCAACACGGCGAAGTATTCGTGACCGATGACGGCGCGGAAACCGACCTTGATTTGGGTCACTATGAGCGTTTCATCAACGCCACCATGACCCGCCGTAACAGCTTCAGTACCGGCCAAGTCTATGAAAACGTGATTGCCAAAGAGCGTCGCGGCGACTATTTGGGCGGTACCGTACAAGTGATTCCGCACATTACCGATGAAATCAAACGCCGTATCCACGAAGGCGCGGCTGGTTATGATGTGGCGATTGTCGAAATCGGCGGTACAGTCGGCGATATCGAGTCTTTACCTTTCTTGGAAGCCATCCGCCAAATGCGCAGCCAGCTCGGCCGTAACAATACATTGTTTGCCCACCTGAGCTATGTTCCTTACATTGCCGCTGCCGGCGAAATCAAAACCAAACCGACCCAGCATACCGTTAAAGAAATGTTGAGCATCGGTTTGCAACCGGACATCCTGATCTGCCGTATGGACAGAGAAATGCCTGCGGACGAGCGCCGCAAAATCGCCTTGTTCTGTAACGTTGAAGAACGCGCCATCGTGGGCAGCTACGATGTGGACAGCATTTACGAATGTCCTGAAATGCTGCACAACCAAGGCATCGACAGCATCATTACCGAGCAGCTCCAACTGAATGTCAAACAAGCCGATTTGACCGAATGGAAGAAAATCGTTCACGCGATTCAAAATCCGAAACATACCGTCAAAATCGCGATGGTCGGCAAATATGTTGATTTGACCGAGTCCTACAAATCATTGATCGAAGCCCTGAAGCACGCTGGTATTCACACTGAAACCGATGTACAAATTACCTTTGTCGACAGCGAAAGCATCGAGAAGGGCAATGGCGACGTTTCCATGCTCAAAGGCATGGACGCGATTTTGGTGCCGGGCGGCTTCGGTTCACGCGGCGTAGAAGGCAAAATTGCCGCCGTACGCTATGCGCGTGAAAACAACGTACCATACTTGGGTATCTGCTTGGGCATGCAAATCGCCCTGATCGAATACGCCCGCGATGTTGCAGGCTTGAAGGGTGCGAACTCTACCGAGTTTGACTTGAAATGCGCCGCGCCTGTCGTTGCCCTGATTGACGAATGGCAAACTGCCGACGGCAGCGTAGAAACCCGTGACGAATCTGCCGATTTGGGCGGTACCATGCGTTTGGGTGCGCAAGAAGTTGACCTTAAACCGGGCAGCCTTGCGGCAAAAATCTACGGCAGCGAACATATCCGCGAACGTCATCGCCACCGCTATGAGGTTAACAACAACTATGTTTCTCAGTTGGAAAAAGCCGGTTTGGTCATTGGCGGCGTATCCGCAGGCCGCGAGCGTTTGGTTGAAACCATCGAATTGCCAAATCATCCTTGGTTCTTCGCGTGTCAGTTCCATCCGGAATTCACTTCCAATCCGCGTAAAGGCCATCCTTTGTTCAGCGCGTTTGTGAAAGCCGCGTTGGGTAACAAAAAAGCCTGATTGATGTGATTGAAAAAGCACCCGTTATCCGGGTGCTTTTTTTGTTTTCAGACGGCCTTAGAAGTTATTTGTCTTCATTGACTTCGCGGTCGTTTAAAGGTTGTACGGGACGGTTGTTTTCGCCGCCGATAATGTCGCGCATGGCTTTAAACTGCGCCGCATCTGCCTGAACCGGAGTTTTTAAGACAACCCAAGTAACGTTTTCGCTGCAAGGCGGCGTTGTCAGCGAGCCTTTCAGTTGGAAGGACTTGCTATCTTTAGGCAGCAGGGCTTGGATATTCAGGTTTTTCAACGCTACGGATTCGCCCGCTTTCAGTTTTTTGGCAGTGAGTGCGGACAGGGCAGGATTGTTTTTGCCCGGTTTAAATACAGAGCCGATGACCGCCAAAGTACCGTCTTCGGCTTGATGGACGAAATGCGCTTCCATTGGGAAATGTTTGCCTTTGAAAGTATGTTCGCTCGGCGTATGGAAGTGGAATTGTTTGAAGGTATAGGTTTTACCGTTAATCACGATGGTTTGGGCCTTGCCTTGCGGCGTGGCTTGAAGGGTATGGCCGTTATTTTCTACTTTGTAGTCGGCGACGTTGTAACGGTATGCCAGTTGTTTGCCTTTTACTGCTTTTGTTGTGGAGAAATCCACTGGAGATTGCTGTTTGCCTGTTTTGCAGACAGCAAAGTCTTCACTCAAATCGCCCCAGTGTGCAGCATCGTTTTCACCTGTGTAAGACCAATGTGCATGATGGGTTTCGGCGGATACCGTTGCAGTAGAGACAGCCATTAGCAAAGATAAAAAGAGATGTTTGTTCAACATAAGGACTCCTATTTATTTATATTAGGTAAAAGGAAAAATTATACAAAATAAATTGTTGATATAAAAAAGCTTCTTCATAAAAAGAAAGTTAATAATAGTGGTAATTTGGGAACATTGGGTTGATATATGGCAAACATTTATCAAGCAATCATTTTTGATTAAATGATTACAATAATAGGGATGATTGTCCTTGCCATGACTTTGAATGGGAGAGGCCGTCTGAAATTTTTTCAGACGGCCTGTTTTATTTAAAAATGTTGTAAAAAGTCTAAACTCTAATGAATAAAAGTGTCTATCAAGATGAAAGTAGTTGTTTGTATCGTTAGAAAACATTAATATTGCCAAACGTGTTTTCACGAGATTTTAACTTTGTTTTGGAGAGAATAATGAAAAAATCGATTATCGCTTTGGTTATTGCCGGTTTGCCACTGGCTGCCTCTGCAGAAGTGATTCTGTATGGTCAAATCAAAAGCAGCGTGACCGTTGGTCAAGTAAAAATCAAAGGTGACGCAGGTTCTGAAACCAGCTCTACCGCAACCAGCATCAATGACAATACCTCCCGTATCGGTTTTAAAGGTAGCGAGAACTTGGGCGGCGATTTGAAAGCCATCTGGCAAGTTGAACAAAAAACGGCCATTACCGGCGGCTCTCAAGGTTTTGCCAATCGCGATTCCTTCATCGGTTTGCAAGGTAAATTCGGTAAGATTCGCGCCGGTAAACTCAGCAATATGCTGAACGAAATGGACACCATCGATCCATGGATGTACAAAACCAATGCCGCAGGCTTGGGCATCTTTACTCGTACCGGCAACCGTAACGCCGCTGTACGCTACGACAGCCCGGATTTCGGCGGATTCAAATTCAACGTGTCTTACGCACCGCGCGACAACCGCAATCCTTCAGACAAATACACGCACACCAAACCGGCCAAAGACCAATACACCGGCGGCGTGAGCTTCTCTAAAAACGGCTTTACCGCCAATGCGGCTTACGGCCACTACAACGGCGCGTACACCGACAAATCAGGCAAAGTCAAAGCGGCGCAAATCGCCAAAGTCGAAACTTATTACGACAAAGACAATCTCTTTGTCGGCGGCGGCGTACACTATGCCAAAGGCCATGAGACAGCCAACGAATATTTAGGCTATTTCACCGATGGTTTTAATGAGTACAAGGGTAGTAACATCACTACCGACTCAGGCAAAGAGGAAGCCGTGAAAGTGGTTGATGCAGCAGTAACTGTCGGTTACAAATTGGGTAATGTCACCCCACGCATTACTTACGCACACGGCTGGCCTGCCAAGGGCGTGAACAGCGGCGAGAAATTGGTGGATAAATTCGACCAAGTCGTTGTCGGTGGCCAATACACCTTCAGCAAACGTACCGGCGTCAATGCCCAACTGGCGTATCTGAAAGTCGGCAACAAAACCCGTCTGACTGCAGCCAACAAAGGCGGCGTTGAACAAAAAGCCGCTTCTGTGGGCCTGTATCACAAATTCTAAGCCGTCTAGAAAGACAAGGCCGTCTGAAAAATTTCAGACGGCCTTTTTCTTGATTAAAGCGGTTTATTTGTCGTGGTTGGTCAGCGTTGTACCGTGACGGCCGCCGCGTTCTTTCAAACGTTGTACCAAACCTTCGACCGTTGTCGGCATGCCGTCGACACAGAATGCCTGATACAGGGCGGTGTGCAGAGCGTCGTTGCGGCTGAACGCATTGCCGATCAGCTTCCAATCACCTTTACGCGGCTCGAACCAGCGGTGGTTTACTGTGTCGCCGTAAGCGAATACTTTGTAAGACGAACGCTTGTCGTTGCTGTAAGTAAAGGACGTGCGGGCGCAATAGAGGCCTTCGACGGAGAGGTTGTCGTAGCCTTTGTCGGAGCGCACGTTTAAGATGTAGCGGATGCTGTTATCCGGCGCAGGCATGATTTGCAGGCTGCTGAGCAGGATTTTGGGCTGCTTGCCGTAGGTTTCGTTGACATAGAGGTCGAACCAATCGCCCGATTGGGTATCGGGCAGGGGCGGCAACTCGGCTTTGTGTTCTTTAAATTCGCGTGCGGCAACTTCTTCAGGGCTTTCCTGATAACGCGTGTTGGTCAGCGTATCCTTTTGGCTGAAACCCAAAGCAAATGCTTGAGTCGCGGCAAGGCTGAGAGCGAGAAGGGCAAAACGGCGCATAGACAGCTCCAAAGTGAAAAACGGCTTTATTTTATGGGCTTGCAGGGTGGGGTGCAAGTAAGTGCGGTATAATTGACGTTAATTCTGATTAATATGACGAGTTTTCATCATGAATACACAAACTCTGGATGTCATCGGTTTGAAATGCCCGCTGCCGATTTTGCGTGCCAAAAAAGCTTTGGCGCAAATGCAGGAAGGCGAAGTGCTGACCGTATTGGCCACCGATGGCGGCGCGCCCGGTGATTTTGAAGCGTTTTGCCGTCAGACCGGACATGTTTTGTTGGAATCGAGTGAAGCCGACGGCGTGTTCAAGCTGGTGTTGAAGCACAAATAAAGGCCGTCTGAAATGTCTAAAGCCGTCGCGTTGTCTGCCGCTGTATTGGCTGTCTGCCTGAGTGCATGCGGTAATGAAGGCGTTTCACCGCAGAACGCTGCCGATTATGCCCAAAATGTAACCGACTTGTTCCGCCAAAGCTGCGTGGCCGCAGACGGCGATGCCGCCCTTGTCGGTGAGTTTGCCAATGCCAACAAACTGGTTTTATTGTCGAAAAAAGATATTGCCGATTTGCCTGCCGGAATGATGGATTTGGAGGCATTAAGTATTTGGAAGAAAACGGTAAACGGCGCAGATTATTATTTGAGCCTGACCGAAGACAGTTGCAGCGTGCGTACGGCCAAAGCCAACGACCATCTGATTTTCAAACAATTTTTGGCTTTGGCAGAAAACCCGCCGCAGGGTTTGAACGCTGAGTTGCGTGCCGATAATTTGTCGGAGGCCCCGTTGCCTATGCGTCAGATTTCCTACGCATGGCGCGCGCCCGGCAGTCCGAAAGAAACCTTGCTGACCGTCAAAACAACGTCGTCCGAGCATTTTCCGGTACAGGCTGTTTTTTATTTGACCCATCATTCTTACGACAATAAGGCCGCCGTTTTGCCTTAGGCCGGTTGACGATTGAAACATCAAATCAATACAAACCATTCCGCCGAATAAAGGCCGTCTGAAACATTATCAAACCAAACCACTCGAAAGTAAGCTATGCAAACCCTGACCATCATCCGCCCCGACGATATGCACTTACACCTGCGCGACGGCGACGCGCTCAAAGCTGTTGCCCCGTACACCGCCCGACAAATGGGCCGCGCGGTTATCATGCCCAACCTGAAGCCGCCCGTCGTCAGCGTTGACGATGCCCAAGCCTACAAAGCGCGCATTATGGCCGCCCTGCCTGAAGGCAGTACCTTCCAGCCGTTGATGACGCTTTATTTGACCGACAACGCCACACCCGAACTCGTGCGCGAAGCCAAGGCTGCCGGTATTGTGGCTTTCAAACTCTATCCGGCAGGCGCGACCACCAATTCCGATTCCGGCGTAACCGACTTGTTCAAACTCATCCCCGTATTGGAAGAAATGGCGAAACAGGGCATTTTGTTCTTGGTTCACGGCGAAGTTACCGACCCTGAAATCGATATTTTTGACCGCGAGGCCGCCTTTATCGAGCGCGTGATGAAGCCCATTTTGGCGCAAGTGCCGAATCTTAAAGTCGTGTTCGAACACATCACCACTGCCGAAGCCGCCCGACTGGTATTGGAAGCTGGCGATAATGTGGCTGCGTCCGTGACGCCGCAACACTTGCTGCTCAACCGCAACGACCTTTTGGTCGGCGGCGTGCGCCCTCATCATTTCTGCCTGCCCGTACTCAAACGCGAAACCCACCGTCAGGCTTTGGTTGCCGCCGTTACCGGCGATAAGGCGCACAAATTTTTCCTCGGCACGGACTCTGCACCACATGCGAAGACTGCCAAAGAAAATGCTTGCGGTTGCGCCGGTATGTTCAGCGCGATGACCGCCATTGAGCTTTATGCCGAAGTGTTTGAGAAAGCAGGCGCGTTGGACAAACTGGAAGCCTTTGCTTCTAAAAACGGCCCGCGTTTCTACGGTCTGCCTGAAAATTCCGATACCATCACCTTGGTCAAACAAACGCAAACCGTTCCTGCCAGCGTGCCTTACGGCGATGGTGAGCTTGTACCGATGAGGGCCGGCGGTGAGATTGAATGGACGGTGCAATATTAAATTTGCCGTCAATAAGGCATAAAAAGAAACAACCTGCTTGAAAAGGCAGGTTGTTTTTTTATTGTTGTTCAGACGGCCTGTCGTGGGGAGGAGAGGCTCACTAGGCCGTCTGAAAACCGGATTAGAGTGTGTGTTTATTCGGTCAACATGGGTTTCAGCACTTCCCAAGCCTGCGGCAGTTGGGTAAAGCCGTCCGAAGCCATCAAATGGCCACCTTCGGGGATATGGGTAACAGGGCTTTTGAGCTTGGCCGCCATGTCCAAAGTCAGTTCGGGCGGAACATGGGTGTCGTTGTCGGAAACCAGGCAGTGTTTGGGCATGTCGATTTTGCGTAGGATGTCGAAATCGGGCGACGCTGCTTTAATGTAGGCATCGAGCGCAGGTAGGGGCGGCAGCGTATCGGCAAAACCGGCGGCAAGCAGCAGGCCGCCGATTTTTTGCGGCTGTTGGCGGCTGAGGAAGTGAAGGAGGGTAATGCAGCCTAGGCTGTGGCCGACTAGGAAGGTATGGGCATCGGGCTTGCCGATGTGCTGGTCAAGGGTAAACTGCCACGCGGTCGTGCTTGGTTTGTCGGGATTGGGCATGGCGAGAGAGATTGCTTGTGCGCCGGTGCTTTTGATTTGGGCGCAAAGCCAGTCAAACCAGTTGCCGTGCGGATTGCCTTCAAAGCCATGTACGATATAAACGCGTCGGTTCATGTTTCTCCTCCTTCAGACGGCCTGAGACTTTTGTCTAAATCTCTGCCTGTAAGTGTTTATTATACCATGTTTGTTTATGTTTTATTGTTTGTCGCTTCGTTAGGATTTTTGATTAAGCTTTTGTTGTTAAATGATATTTGCAAGAATAATAAAGCAAACAACACGGCAGGGGCGGATGGCTTTGCCGTGTTGTTCGGGTTTGAAATATATAGGGGCCGTCTGAAAAAACGGTTTAGAAATAGCCTTGTTTTTTGCGCTCTTCCATTGCCGCTTCCGATACGCGGTCGTCCATGCGTGTGGCACTGCGTTCGGAAATGGTCGCGGCGGCGGTTTCGGCAATGATGTCTTCGGGGGTGGCGGCGGTGCTGGCAACCGGGCAGGTGCAGGAAATATCGCCGACGGTACGGAAGCGGACATCGCGGATTTGGGTAACTTCGCCTTCGCGTTTGGGGGTCAACGGGGTAACGGGAACGAGCAGGCCGTTGCGTTCGACAACTTCGCGCTTATGGGTGTAATAAATCGGCGGCAGGGCGAGTTTTTCGCGTGCGATGTATTGCCAGATGTCCAATTCCGTCCAGTTGGAAATCGGGAACACGCGCATGTTTTCGCCTTGGAACAGGCGTGTGTTGTAGAGCGACCATAATTCAGGACGTTGGTTTTTGGGATCCCATTGGCCGAACTCGTCGCGGAAAGAGAAGATGCGTTCTTTGGCGCGCGCTTTTTCTTCATCGCGGCGCGCGCCGCCCATCAGTGCATCAAAGCCTTGTTCTTCGATGGTTTCAACCAGTGTAACGGCTTGGGCGGCGTTGCGCGAATCGGTTTCGCGGCGCAAGACGACGCTGCCTTTGCGGATGGATTCTTCTACGCTGCCGACCACAAGTTGTACGCCGGTGCGGGCGACCGTGTCGTCGCGGAACTGGATGACTTCGGAGTAGTTGTGGCCGGTATCGACGTGCAGGAGTTTGAACGGCAGTTTCAGCGGGCGGCCTTCGATTTGGAAGGCTTTGACGGCAAGCGCCAGCAAGACGACGGAGTCTTTGCCGCCGGAAAACAGTAGGGCCGGGTTTTGGGCGTTGGCAATCACTTCGCGGATGATGTAGATGGACTCGGCTTCGAGCCAGTCGAGGTGGTGGTTTTGGATGGACATTTTTTCTCTCTTTGCAATCTTGGCGATAGCCGATACTTTAGTGAGGCCGTCTGAAAAAGGGAAAGAATGGTTTGTTTGTTACAAAGATGTTTTTGTTATATTGCCCAAGTGTGTTTTCAGACGGCCTTTGCGCTTTAACTTATTTTTAACCCGATTTCTCTGACGAAGCGCCTGTCTTCGCGTACACTTTGGTTTTTTAGAAATGAGAATGGTTTATGTATCACGGCGAGAGATTTAATGCGTACAGCCATTTGGCCGGTTTCTTATTGGCAGTGGCGGCGTTGGTGCTGATGCTGGTGAAAGCGGTGGAATCGGCGGACGGCTATCGGATTGCCGGTGCACTGACTTACGGAATCTGCCTGCTGCTCCTGTATTTGGGTTCAACCTTATACCACAGTATTCCGCAGCCGAAGGCCAAGGCGATTTTGCAAAAGGTCGATCATTGCATGATTTATCTTTTGATTGCAGGCAGTTATACGCCGTTTACGCTGATTACCCTGCATGGCGGCTGGGGCTGGTCGCTTTTCGGCGTGTCGTGGGGGCTGGCTTTGCTGGGCATTGTTCAGGAGCTGACGATCGGGCGCAAAAGCGAGAAACGGCTGCTGTCGATGGTGATTTATGTGTTGATGGGCTGGCTGATTGTGGTGGCGGTGTGGCCGCTGATAAAATCGCTTTCGGCGGGCGGATTATTTTGGCTGGTGTTGGGCGGCGTGTTGTATAGCGCGGGGATTTACTGGTTTATCAACGATACGAAAATCCGCCACGGCCACGGTATCTGGCACTTGTTTGTCTTGGCAGGCAGTTTGACGCAATTTATCAGTATTTATTTTTATGTGTTGTAGTTTCAGACGGCCTGAAATAAAAAACCTCTCAGTTTGACTGAGAGGTTTTTGTTTGTTGTTAATCAGGGTTTTTGTCGTGGAATTCGTGGAATTCATAGTTGTAGGTCAGCTCTTTGCCGGCTTTGGTTTGCGCCAGATAATCGTCGTAAACCGCACGGATTTCCTTACGCAGCAGGAAGAGGGCGATTAAGTTCGGCAAGACCATAAAGCCGTTGAACATATCGGACATGCTCCAAACCAAATCCACTTTGCCCAATGTACCCAATACGATGGCCACCAAAACCAGTGTGCGGTAGATGCCCAAGTGTTTGCCGCGGAACAGGAAGCGGATATTGGATTCACCGAAGTAATACCAGCCGATGATGGTGGTAAAGGCGAAGAAGGTCAGACAGATGGCGAGCAGTTGCGAACCGAAACCCGGAAAGGCTTTGTTAAAAGCCAGTTGGGTAACCGCCGCGCCGGTTTCACCGGAGAGGTTGGCGTCGGTCAGCAGGATAATCAGCGCAGTTGCCGTGCAGACCATCAGCGTATCGATAAAGATACCGATAAATGCGGCCATACCTTGTTGCACGGGATGTTTGACGTTGGCGGTCGCATGAGCGTGCGGGGTCGAACCCATACCGGCTTCGTTAGAAAACAGGCCGCGTGCCACGCCGAAACGTACGGCCTCGCGCATACCGATACCGGCCGCACCGCCCAATACCGCTTCAGGATTAAAGGCGGCAACAAAAATATGGCTGAACATCGGAATGATGTGGTCGGAGAATTTGAACAAGATAATCACGGCACACAAGATGTAAATTACCGCCATAAACGGCACGACAAATTGCGCGATACTGGCAATGCGGTTGATGCCGCCGATGATAATCAGGCCGGCAAGTACGGCCACGGCAATACCGACCGCCATCGGCGGAATATTAAAAGCCAAATTCATGGCCGAGGCGATGGAGTTGGATTGGGTCGCGTTGCCGATGAAACCCAGCGCGATAATCAAGGCAATGGAGAAAAAGCCGGACAGGAAACGCGCCGCGCCCCGGCCGATTTTCGGGGTCAGGCCGTGCGTGATGTAAAACGCAGGGCCGCCGATGTATTTGCCGTGGCTGACCACGCGGTATTTTTGCGCCAAAACGGCTTCTGCAAAAATGGTAGACATGCCCAAAATGGCAGACAGCCACATCCAAAAAATGGCACCCGGGCCGCCGGCGGTAATCGCAGTGGCGACACCGGCAACGTTACCGGTACCGATTTGCGCGGAAATCGCCACGGCAAGCGCTTGGAATTGAGACAGGGATTTGCCTTCGTGGTCTTTGTCTTTTTTGCTGAACAAGCCGCCGAAAACGGATTTGAAACCTGTTCCTAATTTGGTAATTTGCGGTGCGCCCAAGTACAGGGTAAAAAACAGGCCGATGCCGATTAAGGCATAAATCAGCAGGTAGTCCCAAAGAACCAGATTGACTGCACCCACCAGAGCAGACAATATTCCTTCCATAATATAACCTTTAAGAAAAACAAATAAAAAGAAAATGATACGGGCAACTACTCCCGTTCATTTTCGCGGTTGGCAACAAGGGCGAGCAGGCCGTTTTGCCGTTTAATACCGGTTAAGTTGTTAACAATCCTGACCGATTTTGTCATCATACCGTAAACCTTCGTGAATTAAAACGAAAAACTGACAAAGGTTTGCCGCAAATATGCATCTTTAAAAAAGATTCTTTGTTTTTCAGACGGCCTGTTTTTGCAAATATTCGGGCCGTCTGAATATTTTGGGTAAAGACAACTTATGATAAAATGCACGCCTTACAAATAAAGCACATCCCGCCTCAGCGCGTGAAAAAACGAAAGGAATCAATATGGCAGGCCATAGTAAGTGGGCAAATATCCAACACAAAAAAGCCCGACAAGATGCCAAACGCGGCAAAATCTTCACCCGTCTGATTAAAGAAATTACCGTTGCTGCCCGCATGGGCGGCGGCGATCCCGGCGCCAACCCGCGCCTTCGCCTGGCTTTGGAAAAAGCCGCCGAAAACAATATGCCTAAAGACAACGTGCAACGTGCCATCGATAAAGGTACGGGCAATCTGGAAGGCGTGGAATACATCGAGTTGCGTTACGAAGGCTACGGCATCGGCGGCGCGGCTTTGATGGTGGACTGTCTGACCGACAACAAAACCCGTACCGTTGCCGACGTGCGCCATGCGTTCACTAAAAACGGCGGTAACTTGGGTACCGACGGCTGCGTAGCGTTCAACTTCGTGCATCAAGGCTATTTGGTGTTTGAACCGGGCGTTGACGAAGATGCGCTGATGGAAGCGGCTTTGGAAGCCGGTGCGGAAGACGTCATCACCAACGACGACGGTTCCATCGAAGTGATTACCGCGCCAAACGACTGGGCAGGCGTGAAAGCGGTATTGGAAGCCGCAGGTTACAAATCTGTTGACGGCGACGTTACCATGCGTGCCCAAAACGAAACCGAGTTGAGCGGCGAAGATGCGGTTAAGATGCAAAAACTGATTGACGCATTGGAAGATTTAGACGACGTACAAGACGTTTACACTTCTGCCGTGTTGAATCTGGACTAAACAGTTTAAAGAGTTTAAAGAACAAAAGGCCGTCTGAAATTTCAGACGGCCTTTTTATATTGAAACCAATCAGATTTTTCTGGTTTTCAACCAAGCCCAAAGCAGCAGTAATACGACAAAGCTGAAATACAAAATACTCCAAACCGGCAGGGCGACGCCGAATAGATAGTCCGGCTCGGCGCAGTTGCCAAAGCCGCGGACGATGGGTTCAAACCAATCGAACAAAGGCCAGTCGCGCAGGCGGAAGGTCCAAGGTGCGCCGCAGGAAGGGGCGGTGCCGGGCGGCAGGCTTTGCAACCAAATTTGATAGGCGGCGACACCGGCGCCGTAAACGGCCGGGGCGGCAATCAATAATGCCGAGAGCGAACGGGCAAATTTGGAAGACTGTGAGCTGAACGCCGTAATAATGGCCAACAGCCCGATACCCAATACGCACAAGCGTTGCAGGATGCACAATACGCACGGGTTCATGCCCAATACGTATTGGGAAATAAAGGAGCCGCAGGCGGCAAATATGGAGAGGAGGACTAAAAATAAAACAGTCTTGCGGAAAAAGTTCATGACATAAAACCTTTCAGACGGCCTGGACGCAAAACAGCCGATAAATAATGTTTACTTTAACACAAAACGCATATGCTTTTTTTGGTTTGACGGTTTTTTGCGTATGTTTGTTGATGTTGCGTAACCATATACATAGAAACAAAATGTGTCGTACAGAAAAGGCCGTCTGAAATGTTCAGACGGCCTTTAAGGGAGAGACGTTTTATTTTTTCCCGTGAGATTTCTTGACGTCTGCTTCAGTAATCGTACCGCCGCCATTATTAAAGGCGTTCATGATGTAAGTGGCAACGGCGGCGACATCGGCATCATTGATGGCGGTAGAAGGCATGAAGCCGTTGTAGGGTTTGCCGTTCACTTTAATCGGACCGTTGATGCCTTTGGTCATGCTTTGCAACAGGACTTGCGGTTTTTTGTTGATATAGTCGGACTGGAACAGTGGCGGGAACATGGCGCCACGGCCTTCGCCCTTTTTGCCGTGGCAGGCGGCGCAGTTGGTTTCGTAAATCTTTTGTCCTTTGCTCATCAGCGTGGCATCAGCGGCAAAAGCGGTTGGGAGGCTGAGTGCGCTCAGGAGGAGCAGGATAGGGCGGAGTGCAGTCATGATGTGTTCCTTTTTGAGTCGTGTTTTTGATGGCCACACGCTTGGTTTGCGTTTTAATAGCTTGATGATAACGCTAAAGGCCGTCTGAAAGTGGATTTTTCAGACGGCCTTTGGTTTAGGTCAAATCCAGCCTTGCAGATTGGCCCGGCTTAATTGGGCAAGTGCGGCAATCCAGTCGGCGGAATCGTTGAGGCAGGGGATGTAACGGTATTCTTTGCCGCCTGCGGCGTGGAATTGTTCGCGTCCCATAATGGCGATTTCTTCCATGGTTTCGAGGCAGTCGGCCAGGAAGCCGGGGCAGAATACGTCGAGTTTGGTCGTGCCTTGTTTCGGCAGCTGATCAAACAGGGCTTGCGTGCTGGGCTTGACCCATTGGGATTTGCCAAACTGGCTTTGGAAAGAAACAATGTATTCTTGTTCGGACAAGCCCAATGCCTGCGCCAGCAGTTTGGCAGTATGGTGGCACTCGTCAGGATAGGGGTCGCCGTCGTCGTGATGCTTTTGCGGAATGCCGTGGAAGCTCAACATCAGTTTTTCACCGCGTCCGTTTTGGGCCCAATAGGCTTCAATATGCTGCTTCATGGCTTGAATATAGGCGGCATCGTCGTAATAACGGGAGACGGTGCGGACGCTCATTTGGTTGCGTTGCAGCAATAACTCTTGAAGCACTTTGTCCAAAGCCGCGCCGGTGGAAGAGCCGGCATATTGCGGATAGAGCGGAATGACCAGCAACTTGCCCACGCCTTGGGCTTTAAGTTCCGCCAAAACATCGGCAACGCTCGGGTTGCCGTAAGTCATTGCATGACGGACGATGACATCGGGTAAATGTTTGGCCAGGGCTTCTGCTTGGCGGTGTGTGTAAACCTCAAGCGGCGAACCTTCTTTAAACCAAACTTTTTCATAGGCATGCGCGCTTTTTTTCGGGCGAAAAGTCAATACCAAGCCGCGCAATATCGGTTGCCATAAGAGCTTGGGCAGTTCGACAACGCGTTGATCAGAAAGAAATTCTTTCAAGTAGGGCTTGACTGCGGCAGCAGTGGGCGCGTCAGGCGTGCCGAGGTTGAGCAGTAGGACGGCGGTGCGGTTTTGTGCGGTATAGGCTAGAGCCGGTTCGGTATGGAAACGGGACATGATTGTGCTTTATTAATGATGAATATTGAGGCCGTCTGAAAAGCAGTTTGACTCAAAACCTGGTTTCAGACGGCCTTTAAAAGGATTAATCTACACCGCGGGCGCGGTTTTCATGGAATTGCGCCTGCCAATCGGCAAATTTGCCTTGTTCGATGGCTTCGCGCATTTCGGCCATGATAACTTGGTAGAAATGCAGATTGTGTATGGTATTGAGTTGTGCGCCCAGGATTTCGCCGACACGGTGCAGATGGTGCAGGTAGGAGCGGCTGAAATTCTGACAGGCGTAGCAGGTGCAGCTTTCGTCAATCGGACGCTTGTCGAGTTTGTGTTTGGCGTTTTTGATTTTCAAATCGCCAAAACGGGTAAACAGCCAGCCGTTACGCGCATTGCGGGTAGGCATGACGCAGTCGAACATATCCACGCCGTGTGCCACACCGTACACCAAGTCTTCAGGCGTGCCGACGCCCATCAAATAATGAGGTTTGTGTTCCGGCAGGATAGGGCCGACGGCGCGCAACATGCGGTACATTTCGGGCTTAGGTTCGCCAACGGATAAGCCGCCGATGGCCAAGCCGGGGAAATCGAGTTCTTCTAAACCTTTCAGCGATTCTTCGCGCAAATCTTCATACATCGCGCCTTGGACAATACCAAACAGCGCATTCGGGTTTTTCAGGTCTTCAAAAGCCTTTTTACTACGTTCCGCCCAGCGCAGGCTCATTTGCAGCGATTTTTGCGCTTGGCTGTGCGTTGCTTCGCCAGGGGTGCATTCGTCCAACTGCATCACGATGTCGGAATTCAACACGGTTTGGATTTTCATCGACACTTCGGGCGAGAGGAACAGTTTGTCGCCGTTGATCGGGCTTTGGAATGTACAGCCTTCTTCGGTTAGCTTGCGCATGTCAGACAATGAGAATACTTGGAAACCGCCCGAGTCGGTCAAAATCGGCTTATCCCAACCGATAAATTCGTGCAGGCCGCCGAATTGTTCGATGACTTCTAAACCTGGGCGCAGCCACAGATGGTAAGTGTTGCCTAAGATGATTTGCGCTTTGATGTCATGCAGGTTTTGCGGGTTCATCGCTTTGACCGAACCGTAAGTGCCGACCGGCATAAATACCGGCGTTTCGATTTTGCCGTGGTTCAGTTCCAAAGTACCGCGTCGGGCATGACCGTCTTTTTTGTGTAAGGTAAATTTGAGCATAATAATAAGAGATTGGACGTTCGCGTGTGTGCGAAATGAAAGGGCAGATTATAAAGGATTTTTCGTTGGTTGACGGCTGGATTTTATCTTTGTCAAAACAATGCTTCAGACGGCCTGAATAATAGAAGAAATAAAAAATGAGGCATAAATCAAACAAAAATATCCAGGCCGTCTGAAAAGTATTTACAGATGCTTGCAAAAGGGAACACGCTTCGTTACAATAAGCGACTTAGATGAAGGCACATAGCTCAGTTGGTTAGAGCACCACCTTGACATGGTGGGGGTCGTTGGTTCGAGTCCAATTGTGCCTACCAAATTTCCATAACGGCTTTATGCCGTTATTTTTTAATGTTTTGGAGCTTTCTGATGTTGAACATTACCTTGCCGGACGGTTCGGTCCGCCAATATGAATCACCCGTTACCGTGGCGCAAATTGCAGCGTCTATCGGTGCAGGTTTGGCAAAGGCAACGGTAGCAGGCAAGGTTAACGGTAAATTGGTGGATGCTTGCGATCCGATTACCGAAGATGCCCACGTTCAAATCATTACGCCTAAAGACAAAGAAGGCGTGGAAATTATCCGCCACTCCTGCGCGCACTTGGTCGGTCATGCGGTCAAGCAGCTCTACCCTGATGCCAAAATGGTTATCGGCCCGGTCATTGAAGACGGGTTCTATTACGATATTGCAACTGAAAAACCATTTACGCCTGATGATGTAGCCGCCATCGAAGCGCGCATGAAAGAATTGATTGCACAAGACTATGACGTCATTAAAGTGATGACGCCCCGTGCAGAAACCATCAAAATTTTCCAAGATCGCGGCGAAGAGTACAAATTGCGTCTGATTGAAGACATGCCTGAAGTGGAAGCAATGGGTATGTATCATCATCAAGAATACGTCGATATGTGCCGCGGTCCTCACGTTCCCAATACCCGTTTCTTGAAAAACTTCAAGCTGACCAAACTGGCAGGCGCATACTGGCGCGGCGACAGCAACAATGAAATGTTGCAACGTATTTACGGTACAGCCTGGGCAAGTAAAGACGAATTAAAAGCCTATATCCAACGCATCGAGGAAGCGGAAAAACGTGACCATCGTAAGTTGGGTAAACAATTGGATTTGTTCCACCTGCAAGATGAAGCGCCGGGTATGGTGTTCTGGCATCCTAAAGGCTGGGCTTTGTGGCAAGTGATTGAGCAGCATATGCGTAAAGAGCTGAATGCTGCCGGTTATAAAGAGGTGAAAACGCCTCAGATTATGGATAAAACCTTTTGGGAAAAATCCGGCCACTGGGAAAACTATAAAGACAATATGTTCGTGACCAGTTCAGAAAAACGCGAATACGCGGTTAAACCGATGAACTGTCCGGGGCATGTGCAAATTTTTAATAACGGCTTGCGCTCATATCGCGATTTGCCAATGCGTTTGGCTGAGTTCGGTTCTTGCCATCGTAATGAACCAAGCGGTGCGTTGCATGGTCTGATGCGTGTTCGCGGTTTTGTGCAAGATGATGCGCATATCTTCTGTACCGAAGATCAAATCGTTGATGAAGCACGCGCATTCAATGAGTTGCTGGTTCGCATTTATAAACAATTCGGCTTCCATGATGTTGCTGTGAAGTTGTCCCTCCGCCCTGAACAACGTGCAGGTTCTGACGAAGTTTGGGATAAGGCTGAACAAGGTCTGCGTGACGCGTTGACCGCTTGCGGCGTAGAGTGGGAAGAGTTGCCTGGCGAAGGCGCATTCTATGGTCCTAAGATTGAGTACCATGTCAAAGATGCCTTGGGTCGTTCTTGGCAGTGCGGTACCCTGCAGTTGGACTTCGTATTGCCGGAGCGTTTGAATGCCGAATATGTAACAGAAAACAACGATCGTGCGCGTCCTGTAATGTTGCACCGTGCTATTTTGGGTTCATTGGAGCGCTTCATCGGTATTCTGATTGAAAACCATGCAGGCTCATTCCCATTGTGGCTTGCGCCGGTTCAAATGGTGATTATGAATATCACCGAGAACCAAGCAGATTATTGTCGCGAAGTGGCTGCCAAATTGCAGGCGGCAGGCTTCCGTGTCGAATTGGATTTGCGTAACGAAAAAATCGGTTACAAAATCCGCGACAATAGCCAATACCGTTTCCCTTATCAAATCGTTGTCGGCGATAAAGAGAAACAAGAAAACAAAGTTGCGGTACGCCGCAAAGCAGAAGACTTGGGTTCTTTGAATGTAGATGATTTTATTGCACAATTGCAGCAAGAAATCACTGACGCCCTCGTCAATCATTAATTTTTATAGGAGTATTCATCATCGCTCAAGAACGCGAAGCACGAATCAATGGTGAAATTACCGCCAAAGAAGTGCGATTAATCAGTGAGTCAGGCGATCAGCTTGGTGTCGTTTCAGTTCGTGAAGCTCTGGCTATGGCCGAAGAGCAAGATGTCGATTTGGTAGAAATTTCCCCGACTGCCAAACCGCCCGTATGCAAACTGATGGATTACGGTAAATACAAATACCAACTAGCCAAGAAGCGCGACGAAGCCAAGAAAAACCAAAAGCAGGTACAAATCAAGGAAATTAAATTCCGTCCGGGTACTGATGAAGGCGACTATCAAATCAAGATGCGCAACATCAACCGTTTCCTCGCCGATGGTGACAAAGTCAAAGTGACATTGCGTTTCCGCGGTCGTGAGATGGCCCACCAACAATTGGGCGCCCAACTGCTTGAACGCGTAAAAGAAGAGTTGGCTGAAGTGGCACAAATCGAGTCCTTCCCTAAAATGGAAGGCCGCCAAATGGTGATGATGATTGCGCCTAAGAAAAAATAAAGCTATAATGCAAGGCTTATTTCGATTGCCGCTCGGAATAAGGTTTAATTAGCGGCAAAAACCGTGGTATTTTGGGTTCCAAGTGTTTGAAATTTATTTCAAAACCCCTTATACCTTATCTAATAACGAATGGAGTTTTCCAATGCCTAAAATGAAAACCAAGTCTAGCGCGAAAAAACGCTTTAAAGTACTGGGTAACGGTGGTGTAAAACGCGGTCATGCGTTCAAAAGTCACATCCTGACCAAAAAAACCACTAAAACTAAACGTCAATTGCGCGGCACCGCTATGGTGGATTCACGCGATTTGGCTTCTGTTGCTAAAATGTTGCCCTACGCTTAAGGAGTTTAGAATATGCCACGCGTAAAACGCGGTGTTACCGCTCGTGCTCGTCACCAAAAAGTCTTCGCGTTAGCCAAAGGCTACCGCGGTCGTCGTAAAAACGTTTACCGTGTTGCCAAACAAGCGGTAATGAAAGCCGGTCAATACGCATACCGTGACCGTCGCCAACGCAAACGTCAATTCCGTCAACTGTGGATCGTTCGTATCAACGCAGGTGCTCGTGAAAATGGTCTGTCTTACAGCAAATTCATGAATGGCCTGAAACGCGCTACTATCGAAATCGACCGTAAAGTATTGGCTGATTTGGCTGTATTCGACAAAGCTGCATTTGCACAATTGGTTGAAAAAGCTAAAGCTGCTTTGGCTGCCTAATTCGATAAGATTATTTAAAAAGGAAGCTTATGCTTCCTTTTTTCTTTTCTTAAAGAAATCCTATGTAGTTGATTTTCTTTCTTTAAACTCTATTTTTTTATACTAATTTGCGATAAAATAGGCCTCTCTTATCAAACGGATTGGCCGCAGTAAGACAAAAGGCCGTCTGAACGGGTTTGTAATCAAATCCAACAGACGGCTTTGTTGTTTCAGACGGCCTGCCATCAACAAACAGACGATAAACCACTATGGAAAATGTAAACCGTATCGTTGCAGAAGGTATTGCCGCTATTGAAGCCGCGCAAGACTTCAATGCCTTAGAACAAATTAAAGCACGCTATCTTGGTAAAACCGGTGAATTGACCGGACTTTTGAAAACTTTGGGTCAAATGTCTCCTGAAGAGCGTAAAACCATAGGCGCGCACATCAACGAATGCAAAAATCAGTTTCAGACGGCCTTTAATGCCAAGCGCGATGCCCTGAATGAAGCCAAGCTGCAAGCCCAATTGGCCGCAGAAGCCTTGGATATTACTTTGCCGGGTCGTGCGCAAGAACATGGCGGTTTGCATCCAGTCACTTTGACTTTGCAACGTGTGGTTGAGCTGTTTCACGGTATGGGTTTTGAAGTGGCGGACGGCCCTGAAATCGAAGACGATTTCCATAATTTCCAAGCCTTGAATATTCCTGCAAATCACCCCGCGCGTGCGATGCAAGATACTTTCTACGTTGAAAACGGCGACGTTTTGCGTACACACACTTCGCCTATTCAAATCCGCTATATGCTCGACAAAAAAGAGCCGCCTATCCGCATTATTGCCCCCGGCCGCGTTTACCGTGTGGACAGTGATGCCACTCACTCGCCTATGTTCCATCAGGCCGAAGGTTTGTGGGTGGAAGAGGGTGTCACTTTTGCCGACTTGAAAGCAGTGTTCACTGATTTTATCCGTCGCTTCTTTGAACGCGATGACCTGCAAGTGCGTTTCCGTCCGTCTTTCTTCCCGTTCACCGAGCCTTCTGCCGAAATTGACATTATGGGCGAAAACGGCAAATGGTTGGAAGTAGGCGGTTGCGGTATGGTACATCCTAACGTGTTGAAAAATGTGAATATCGACCCTGAGAAATATACCGGTTTTGCCTTTGGCATTGGTCTCGACCGCTTCGCCATGTTGCGCTACAACGTCAATGATTTGCGCTTGTTCTTTGATAACGATTTAAACTTCTTGAAGCAGTTTAAATAAATTTCAAATAAACCCAATGGATAAATTAACCCCGGAGCAGCGTAAAAAATGCATGCAGTCCAACAAAAGTAAAGGGACGAAGCCCGAGCTTGTGTTGGCGAAGGCAATGTGGGCTTTGGGACTCAGGTATCGGAAAAATAGCGGAAGCATTTTTGGAAAACCTGATTTTTCGTTTAAAAAATATAAAGTTGCCGTATTTGTCGATGGGGAATTCTGGCATGGTAAGGATTGGGAACAGAAAAAAGCGGAAATAAAGGGAAATCGTGAGTTTTGGATTGCCAAAATTGAGCGCAATATCCAAAGGGATATAGAAGTAACAGGCTGTCTGAAAGCCGAGGGCTGGACGGTTTTACGTTTTTGGAGTAACGATGTCGTTAAAGATACAACCAGCTGTGCAGAAAAAGTCAAAGAAATCATCCGAGCAAGAAGAATTGATTTACAAAAACGAAATTAAGGGTGGTAATCAAGGCGAATACTTGGAAGAAAAAGCAGCTCAATACAGCCTTTTTGAAAACAGTGGTACTTTTCAGACGGCCTTGAAGCCCAAATTTACCTTTATCGATTTGTTTGCAGGTATTGGTGGCTTCCGCATAGCGATGCAGAACTTGGGCGGAAAATGTGTGTTCTCGAGTGAGTGGGACGAGAAAGCTAAACAGACTTATGAGGCCAATTTCGGAGAAGTGCCGTTTGGCGATATTACTTTGGAAGAAACCAAACAATATATTCCAAAGCAGTTTGATGTGTTGTGTGCGGGTTTCCCCTGCCAAGCCTTTTCGATTGCCGGTCGGCGTGGGGGATTTGAGGATACGCGCGGTACATTGTTTTTCGATGTGGCGGAAATTATCCGCAGGCACCGTCCCAAGGCATTCTTTTTGGAAAACGTAAAAGGATTGACCAATCACGACCGAGGCAGGACGTTGCAGACGATATTGAATACGCTGAGGGAAGATTTGGGGTATTTTGTACCCGAGCCGAAAATTGTCAACGCAAAGGATTTCGGCGTGCCGCAAAACCGCGAAAGGATTTTTATTGTCGGCTTTCGGGGAGATACCGATATTAAAGATTTCGAATATCCCGAACCGACAGGAATTCAGGTAGCCTTTAAGGATATACGGGAAAAAGATACCGTGCCGACAAAATATTATTTGTCCACTCAATACATCGATACTTTAAGAAAACACAAACAAAGGCATGAAGAAAAGGGTAATGGGTTCGGATATGAAATTATTCCCGATGACGGGATTGCCAATGCGATTGTCGTCGGCGGCATGGGGAGGGAGCGGAATTTGGTAATCGACAAACGCATTACTGATTTTACTCCGACCACCAATATCAAAGGCGAGGTAAACCGTGAGGGAATCAGAAAAATGACCCCGCGCGAATGGGCAAGGCTGCAAGGATTTCCTGAGGAGTTCAAAATCCCCGTCGCGGATGCTTCCGCATATAAACAATTTGGCAATTCAGTTGCCGTGCCGGCGATTCAGGCGGTGGCTGAGAAGATATTAGCAAAATTGGAGAGTCTGAATGGTTAAGAAAAAAGAAGATAGTGGCGTAATCCAAGAGGTGGTAAAGAAACTAATTTTGCAAACCCCTATACAGAAGCAATGGAAGCCAAGTGAGTTTATCTCTGTTTATTGGAAAGAATATAAAGAAAATTTTCCTCCCAACAATTCTGTAAATGGCGGTGTGTTCGAACAGCTTTTAATTTTATCCCTACTTAGGGAGGGAATAAGTCCGATTTATACACAAGCGCAACTGGCATTTGTTCCAAATGTTAATTTGGATATTGTTTTATACAATCGGAAGACACCAGTTACAATAAGTGCCAAAACAACATTGCGAGAAAGATGGAAACAGGCAGATTTGGAAGCTATGGCTACAAAATATGTTCACAGGGAAGCTAAATGTTATGTCTTAACTTTGTCTGAAAAAGAGGTGTCGGCTAGACGTAAAGAAGAGAACAGCTATATGGGAATAGATGCCTTTATTTTGGCAAATACCAATGAATATGACAAACTGATTGAGAAGCTGAAAGAAATAAAGATTTCAGAAAGCGAAAGCGTGAAAATCATTCAAACTGATGAACGTATATATAACCATGATGTTATTAAGGATATTTATCATATTTCGTTTTGAGTACCCGCAGTGTACTGCATAGATTAACCAGCCCTAACAAATTACCTCGAAACCCCAAAAGCAGCCTGCGCATTTTCAGGTAGCCTTAAACGCCGTCTGAAAACAAAATCTGATAGAAAAGTTAATTAATTGATTGAGAAAATAACATGCAATTCTCCTACTCATGGCTGAAAACCCAAGCCAATCCTGATCTTTCTGCCGATAAACTGGAACATCTTTTGACCATGGCTGGTTTGGAAGTGGAAGAAATCGATACTGCTGCCCCTGCTTTCAGTGGCGTGGTTGTTGCCGAAGTAAAATCTGTTGAAAAACATCCTGATGCAGACCGTTTGAACGTTACCCAAGTTGATGCCGGTACGGGTGAGTTGGTTCAGATTGTTTGTGGTGCGCCAAATGTCAAGCCGGGTATTAAAGTGCCGTGTTCGTTGCCGGGTGCCGTTTTGCCGGGCAATTTCAAAATTAAGCCGACTAAAATGCGCGGCATCCCATCAAACGGTATGCTGTGTTCGACCAATGAACTAGGTTTGCCTGATGATGGTGTAGACGGTCTGCATATTCTGCCTGAAGATGCGCCTGTCGGTGCCAATATCCGTGAATACTTGGATTTGGACGATACGCTGTTTACGTTGAAAATTACGCCTAACCGCGCTGATTGCTTGAGTGTTAAGGGTATCGCGCGTGAGGTTTCTGCGTTAACTCAATGTGCGTTTACGCCTGTTGAAATTCAGACGGCCTCTATCGGCAGTGAGAAAAAACAGGCTGTCCGTATTGATGCACCGGCTGACTGCGGCCGTTTTATCAGCCGCGTTATTGAAAATGTCAACGCGAAAGCGGCTACTCCCGATTGGATGAAACAACGTTTGGAACGCAGCGGTATCCGCAGCATTTCCGCATTGGTGGACATTGGTAACTATGTCATGCTGGAAATCGGTCAGCCTATGCATGTTTTCGATGCTGACAAGCTGTCAGGCAGTTTGATTGTCCGCCGTGCTCAAAATGGCGAGACTTTGGCGTGCCTGAATGAGAAGACGGTTACTTTGGCTGACAATACACTGGTGGTCGCTGATGAAAAAGGTGCGTTGAGCTTGGCCGGCTTGATGGGCGGCGAGGCAAGCGCGGTTTCTGATGAGACGCAAAATATTGTGTTGGAAGCTGCTTGGTTTGCTCCGGAGATTATTGCTGGTAAATCCCGTCAATACGGTTTTGGCTCGGATTCTTCTTTCCGTTTTGAACGTGGTGTGGATTACCGCTTGCAAGCTGATGCCATTGAGCGTGCTACCGAATTGGTGTTACAGATTTGCGGTGGCGCGGCCGGTGAAATGGTTGAAGCACAAGGCAAATTGCCTGAGGCAAAACAGGTCGAATTGCGTTTAGGCCGTCTGAAAACGGTATTGGGCGTTGAAATCCCTGCCGAGCAAGTCGAAATTATCTTGCAACACTTGGGTTTGCAGCCTGAGAAAACTGCAGAAGGCTTCTGTGTCACTTCTCCTAGCTTCCGTTTCGATATCGAAATCGAAGCCGATTTGATTGAAGAAATCGGCCGCGTTTACGGTTATGAAAATATTCCTGACGACTATACTTCAGGCCGTCTGAAAATGTTGGCATTGCCTGAAACCAAACGCCCGCGTTTTGCGGTTTATAACGAAATGGCGGCTCGCGGTTACCGCGAAGTGGTCAGCTATGCGTTTGTGGATGAGCAATGGGAGCAAGACTTTGCTGCCAATACCAATCCTATCCGCCTGCAAAATCCGTTGGCGGCGCAGTATGCCGTCATGCGTTCTACGCTTATCGGCGGTTTGGTGGAAGTTTTGCAAAACAATTTGAACCGCAAGCAAAACCGAGTACGCGTGTTTGAAATTGCCCGTGTGTTCAGCAAAGATTCGGCTGATCAATTTGTTCAAAACGAACGTATCGGCGGTTTGTGGTATGGCTCCGTATTGCCTGAGCAATGGGGTGAAAAAACACGCAACGTAGATTTTTACGATATGAAAGCCGATGTTGAGAGCCTTTTGAAAAACAAGGAAGTATCCTTTGTTAAGACCGAACATCCGGCATTGCATCCTGGTCGTGCCGCCAATATTGTTTCAGACGGCAAAGTAGTTGGTTTTGTTGGCGAGTTGCATCCGAAATGGCTGCAAAAATATGATTTGCCACAAGCGCCGCTGGTATTTGAAATCGATATGGATGCGGTATTGGGTCGTGAGAAAACCCGTTACCAGTCCGTATCCAAATTCCAACCTGCACGCCGAGATTTGGCATTTGTAATGCCTGAAGCTGTAACGCATGATGATTTGTTAAATGCCCTGAAAGCGGCGGAGAACAAGCTGGTTCAAGAAATCAGCGTGTTTGACGTTTACCGCGGTACGGGCGTGCCTGAAGGCATGAAGAGTGTTGCCGTCAAAATCATTTTGCAAGATATGGAAAACACGCTGACAGATGAAGTCATCGAGCCTTTGGTTGCGAAAATGATTAAAGCGGCAGCCGAAAAAGACGCACAGCTTCGCGCTTAAAATAAGATAAAAGTTGTCGCTAAAAATCGCCAATAATATTTGATTTTTGGGTGAGGACTTGATTTTTAAAAGAATTTTGGTAATAATTGCACCAGTTTGAATGAAGGTAAACACATGACACTAACTAAAGCAGAATTGGCTGATATTTTGGTCGACAAAGTCAGCAACGTCACCAAGAATGATGCCAAAGAAATCGTCGAGCTCTTTTTTGAAGAAATTCGCAGCACTTTGGCGCGTGGTGAAGAAATTAAAATTTCCGGTTTCGGTAATTTCCAATTGCGCGACAAACCTCAACGCCCTGGCCGTAACCCTAAAACAGGCGAAGAAGTGCCGATTACCGCACGCCGTGTGGTAACTTTCCATGCCAGCCAAAAACTCAAAGGCATGGTGGAGCATTACTATGACAAACAACAATAATCCGGTTATCCCTGCCAAGCGTTATTTTACGTTGGATGAAATGTGCCAATTGGTGCAAATCAGTCCGGCTCAGTTTGCCCAATGGCAACATGAAAATAATGTTGTGATTGGATACGGTGGCGATCGATATACGCGCTCAGATGTGGTTAAGTTGTTGAAACTGAAAGATACGTTTGAACCGTACATCGATACGTTCAGCCGTGGCGCTTTGGATGCAAACGGCAATCCTGCCGCCAATGCAGAAGAAGTCCGTCATGGTCTGATGCAGATTTTGTCTGATTTGGAGCGTCATCTGGGTTCTGAACAACAAAACCACCATGTCGAGCCGTAATCGATAAGGAAATTGTGATCAAAAGTGCGAAGGCATACAAAGATTTGCATGATTGATTATTGTAAAGGCTGTTTGAATTGTTTTCAGACGGCCTTTATTGTTTTATATTGCTTTCGAAATATCAGAATCTTGATTGCAAATGATTCTATGAAATAGCCGTAAATGTTATACTTAGCCTCTTGTTTGCCGATTGGGAAGAAATAGTCATTAGATAATGCGGATAAATGCCGCTTTTTCATGGCAGACTGAGGTTTTTAAAACAAATGTAACGGCAGAATAAACAGGCTGCCGGACAACATTCAAATCGATGAAATGGATAGCAGAAAATGAGCAGAATCCAACACACTTTCTCAGCGCTCAATGGCGCAAAAGCACTGATTCCTTATATTACGGTGGGCGATCCCAGCCTTGAGACAACCTTGGCATTGATGCATAGCCTGGTGGCTAATGGTGCTGATATTTTGGAACTGGGTGTGCCGTTTTCTGACCCGATGGCGGATGGCCCGACTATTCAACGTGCGGCTGAAAGGGCGTTGGCAAATCATGTTTCTTTGCGCGACGTATTGGAAACAGTACGCTTGTTCCGCCAAACCAATGATAAAACGCCGGTTGTGTTAATGGGCTATTTGAACCCTGTACACAAAATGGGTTATCAGGCGTTTGCGCAAGCGGCTGCCGAGGCAGGCGTTGATGGCGTGTTGACCGTAGATTCTCCGGTAGAAACCATTGCGCCTTTGCATGAGTCATTGAAAGCACAAGGTATTGATTGTATTTTCCTTATTGCACCAACGACAACTGAGGAGCGTATTCAAACGATTGCCAAAGTAGCCGGCGGTTTTGTGTATTATGTATCGCTCAAAGGTGTAACCGGTGCGGCAAGTTTGGACACTGAAGAAGTTTCGCGTAAAATAGAGCTTTTGCGCAAATACATTGATATTCCGATTGGTGTCGGCTTCGGCATTAATAATGCGGAGAGTGCGCGTAAGATTGGTGCGGTGGCAGATGCCGTTATTGTCGGCAGCCGTATCGTCAAAGAGATTGAAAGCCACGCGGGTAGCGAGGCTGAAGCAGTAGGCGCGTTGGTTAAAGAGTTGAAAGACGCGATTCGCTAAATTTTTCCATTCCATTATTTCAGACGGCCTTACGTTCGACTGGCCGTCTGAATTCTGAATCCTAAGGAGTTATTCATGAGCTGGCTAGATAAAATTCTTCCTCCGAAAATTAAAAACCGAAGCAGTTCGTCCAGCGTCCCTGAAGGTCTGTGGCACAAATGTCCGTCTTGTTCAGCAACGGTTTACTCAACCGAGTTGAAACAAAACAGCGAAGTCTGCCCGAAATGTAATCATCACAATCCGCTTTCTGCGCGCGAACGTTTGGACCTGCTTTTGGATGAAGAAGGCCGTGAAGAGATTGCAGCCAATATTAAACCGACAGACCCGCTGAAATTTAAAGACAGCAAAAAATATCCGGACCGCCTCACTGCTGCGCGTAAAGCAACCGGCGAAGACGATGCTTTGGTCGTTATGAAAGGCACCATGAACGGCCTGCCTGTCGTGGTGGCTGCTTTTGAATTCCGCTTTATCGGCGGCTCTATGGGTTCGGTAGTGGGTGAGCGCTTTGTGCAGGGTGTGCGCCGTGCTGTTGCAGATAATTGTTCGTTTATTTGCGTGGCAGCTTCCGGTGGTGCGCGTATGCAGGAAGGTTTGAACTCTTTGATGCAGATGACGAAAACCAGCGCGGCTTTGCATTTGCTGACTGAAAAACGTCTGCCGTTTATTTCCGTATTGACCGATCCGACCATGGGCGGCGTATCTGCCAGCTTTGCCTTCTTGGGCGATGTGGTTTTGGCAGAACCAAATGCTCTGATTGGTTTTGCTGGTCCGCGCGTTATCGAGCAGACTGTACGCGAAACCCTGCCGGAAGGTTTCCAGCGTGCAGAATTCTTGTTGGAGAAGGGCGCAATCGACCAAATCGTCGATCGCCGTTCCATGAAAAAACGTATCAGCGATTTAATTACCTTGTTGCGTCATGAAGGTAAAGTAACTGCTGCTTGATGAACACAGTAAGAAAGGCCGTCTGAAAATAATATTTCAGACGGCCTTTTTGATTATTGATGATTAAGCAGTCAATGCGGCTTTCAAGACCTTGTTGACTTCACCCATGTCGGCTTTGCCGGCCAGACGGGTTTTTAGTACGCCCATGACTTTGCCCATATCTGCCATGCCTGATGCACCGGTTTCTGTAATGGCTGCTTCAACGACAGTCTTGATTTCTTCTGCAGACATCATTTGAGGCAGGTAGCGGTTGAGGATTTCGATTTCCGCGTTTTCTTTGTCAGCCAAATCTTGACGGCCGGCTTCGGTATAGATTTTGGCACTGTCTTTGCGTTGTTTCACCATTTTGGTCAGGATGGAGATGACTTTGGCGTCATCGGCTTCAGTGCGCTCATCTACTTCAAATTGTTTGATGGCGGCATTAATCAGGCGGATGGTGCTTAAAGACACTTGGTCTTTGGCACGCATGGCGATTTTCATGTCTTCGGTTAATTGTGTTTTTAGGCTCATAATGTTCTCACTTTATATAAAAAGATGCCGTCTGAAAAACAAAACACACCGCAAAGCTGCCCTTGCGGTGTGTCGTTTATCACAGGGCAGGCCTGTAATTAGTACATTTTAGGAGGCAGTTGTTGGCTGCGCAGACGTTTTTGCAGACGTTTAGCTGCAGCAGCTTTTTTGCGTTTGCGTTCGGTAGTTGGTTTTTCGTACGCTTCACGGGCGCGCAGTTCGGTCAACAGACCGGTTTTTTCTACGGCACGTTTGAAACGACGCATGGCAACTTCAAATGGTTCATTCTCTTTAACACGAATAGCAGGCATTTTATTTCCTTTAAATTTTGTTCAATCAAACCGTTTTAAGAAATAGAGGACGGTTTGTCATAATGGGGGAGTTGTTGTATCGCTGGTTTGCCTAGGGCAGGGCGGGATACGCGCCGTGATGTAAACATCACCTCCTAACAAGTCGGCTTTTGCCGTGCAAGTGACCTTTTCGGTCAGAAACAATCGGGCGATTATCTTATAAACCCGATAGTATGTCAAGATTGCAGGCCGTCTGAACGTTTGATTCTGTCTCACTTTTCAGACGGCCTATCGGGTATTAATAGCGGCCAGGAACCGTACCCATACGTTGTTTCAACGAAGTTTGCGGTTCATTGAACAATGATGCGTAATAAGTCGCGTTGGTCATGACTTTTTTCACGTAATCACGGGTTTCGGTGAATGGGATGGTCTCGGCGTAGATGGCTCCTTCCAAAGGCGAAGAAGCCTGCCAGTTGCGGGCGCGACCGGGGCCGGCATTGTAGCCTGCGGTGGCCATCACTTCGTTATTTTGCAGGCGGCGTTTGGCATCTGCCATGTACCAAGTACCCATGCGGATGTTGCCGTCCATGGTGTAGAGTTCGCTGCTGCTCATGCCGATTTTACCTGCAATTTCGCGGGCGGTTGCAGGCATAACCTGCATCAGGCCTTGTGCGCCGACGCTGGATTGCGCGCCCATGACAAAGCGGCTCTCTTGACGAATCAAACCGTAAACCCATGCTGGGTCAACGCCTGCCTGTGCGGCATAGCGGACGGTCAGGTCTTTAAACGGAGAGAGGTAGCGCAGTTTGTAGTTGAGTTTGTGGTCGGTACGGTCTGCGCTGTTGATTGCCATGTCGTAGAACTGGTTGTCAAAAGCGACTTGTGCGGCAGTCAGCAGGTTGTCTTCATTGAAGTCGCGGGTGGCAAAACGCCATTCTGCCTGTGCCTGACGGCGCATTTTGGAGTCGCCGTTGCTTTGGCTGTTTTTAAACAGAACCAATGCGCGTTTGATGGCGCCGTCTTCGCTCATGCGGCGGACGTCTCTGGCATCGGCATCGGAAACGTTGTTGCGCGTATTGATGCGGCGGCCCAGTTCTTCACCTGCCATTACGGCGTAGAAATTGCGGCCGGAAGCGGCAGCTTTTTCGTACATTTCTTTGGCTTGGCTGCTTTTGCCTTGTGCGGCAAAGCTGCGGCCCAGCCAATATTGCCATGTCGGGTCTTTTTGCAGTTTTTCAGGCATATGCTGAATCACGCTTGCCAATTCGTCCCAACGTTGTAGGCGCAAAGCGGCGCGTGCGTACCATTCCAATTGTTCGTCGGTCAGTTGCTTGTGGTCGGAAACGCGGCCGTAGTAGCTCAAAGCAGTCGGCATGTTTTGGCTTTGTGCATGGTGGTGGCCCAGTACGCCCCATGCGAAGCTGCGTTGTTCGCGGCTGAGGCCGGATTCCATGTCGGACAGGGTAGCGGCGGCAGAAGCGGATTTGCGTGCATCTTTGCCGATCACGCTCAACAGGCTGTATTCGGTCGCACCTTGCGCGCCACCTTCAAATGGGCTGCCCAATGCGGCGGCGAGGTTGCGTGCATCTGTGGTTTGGCTGTTGCTCAACAAGCCGCGCACGCGACGCCATGCGTCGTTGGTGTTCAGACGGCCTGAAGCTGCCGCGCTTTCAACCAAGCGGGTACAGCCGGCAGGCAGTTTGCCGGTCACGCGAACCAGTTCGGCGGCTTTGCTGTAATTGCCGCTGCTCAAATCGGCATAACATTGGACTTCTTGTGCGACGCCGGCGGCGTTCAATTTACTGAATTCTTGACGGAATAAATCCCATTGGCCGCGCGCGCCCAAGGTTTTCAGCCATTCGTTGCGGACGTTTTCAGCCATTGCGCTGTCGCTGGCTTGGGATAAAAATTGTTGTACCCATGCATCGTCGCCGCGTTTGGCGGCATCGATGGCGCTTTGGTATTGGCTGTAATCGGACAGGACTTTGGATTCGCTGTCGGCGCGGCGTGAAGGAATAGAAGTAGATTTAGGCTGAACGACGGTTTCGGTTTTCGAAGCAGTCGGTGTGTTTTGGGTGGCGCACGCCAATAAAACAGCGGCGGTAATCAAGCTGAGGGAGAGAGGGAAAAGACGTTGAACGTTCATTGGATACCGTGTCGTTTTTAGAATCAAAATAACTGCTTATTTTAAATGATTTATGCGGAATAACCGAATTACAAACCGATATTTACATTTTCAAAGCCCGGAAATGACTAAGGCCGTCTGAAATATGAAACACTTTTGAGGTATTCTTATTTCAGACGGCCTTTTATGAAGGAAGTCGTCAATCGGGTTTGTGTTCGATATAGTCTTGCGGTTTGTCGGCTTTGCCGGTGCGCGTAACCGTATATTCGCCTTCGATAATATCTTCATCATCTTTGGCGGAGCTGTAAGTCTGGCGGCTTTGGAAAGACTGCGTAGAAGAAACGGCCGCATTGCCTTTAAACGGAATCAGCAAGAGCAGGGCAACGGCGGTTGAAATAAAGCCGGGGCTGAGCAGGAAAACCGCGGCGGCAGTATAGCGAATCGGCCACAGCATCTGATAGAGGGAAATGTTTTGTCCGCTGCGGACGGCTGCGCCTGCGAGCAATAAGCCGGAGATGCCGGTATGGCGCAGCATAAAGATACCGCTGATAAAGCTGACGGCCATCACAAACAGCGTCCAGCCGCCGCCTATCCAGTCGGCAACCCAGACGATGGACATGATTTCCAAAAAGATTAAAACCAAAAAACCGATTCCAAAATACTGCATAAGTGTTTGTTCCTTCATTCAACGGATAGTGTCGATTGTCTTCTATCTAGATAAAGATAAACCTTATTTTTTCAAGCAAATGCTGTGTGAAAAAGGGTAAACGGGCGATGAGGCCGTCTGAACGGAGATAAAAAGAAGGCAGATGTTTCAGACGGCCTTTAGATATTCTATCGCATCACATTGTTCCAATCACTTTCAAAATAACTGACGAGAATTTGGTTGTTCAAATAATTTGCTTCAACCTTGCGCCTTGCCATATCGGGCGGAAAACGGAACATTTCGGCGACAGTCTGGGCATTAAGATAGCGGGTGGGTACGTCGAATTTTTGCGGAATGGGGAAGTTTTGGTCAAACCCTGCCAACACAAATCCCCATTCGCCAAAGGAAGGGACGTAGACATGATAGGGCGCGGTATTCAACTTGGCCGCTTCGAGGGTGGCAACGACCGACCAGTAGGCATTGGGTGCAAAATAAGGCGAAGTCGATTGCACAACAATCTTGCCTTTCGGCTCAAGATGGCGGGCAACGAGGCGGTACATGGGGACGGAGTAGAGTTTGCCCAGTGAGAAATTGGACGGGTCGGGCAGGTCGATGATGATAACGTCGAATTTTTCAGACGACCCTTCCAGCCATTTGGCGGCATCGTCGTTGATGACGTGCATTTTGGGATGGGACAGCGAACCTTGGTTGAGCGCGCTCAAGGTAGCGGAGGTTTTAAAAGTGGCGGTCATGTCGGGATCGAGATCGACCAAAGTAACATTTTTGACCTGCGGATATTTCAAGACTTCGCGTGCCGCCAATCCGTCTCCGCCGCCGAGAATCAGGACGCGTTCGGCGTTCGGCACCATCTGCATGGCAGGCAGAACGAGTGCTTCATGATAACGGGCTTCGTCGCGTGAGGAGAATTGCAGGTTGCCGTTGATATAGAGACGGGTATCGTCTTTCCAGCGTGTAACGACCAGCCGTTGGTAGGGAGAATGGCTTTGATAGACGACGGGATCGCCGAAATAGCTTTGTTCGGCTTTGAAAGAGATACGGTCGGCGTAGGCGAAGGCGGCGGCGAGGACGGACAAGACAATCAGCGCGCGCAGGCGGATGGCGTGGTAGCGGGGTAATTCGGATTTGAATACACGCGCGGTCAGGTAGGCGACGGCGGCGTTGAAAATGCCAAATAACAAGGCGGAACGCGCCATGCCGAGTTTGGGGGCGAGCAGAAGCGGAAATAATAACGAGACGGCAAGTGCGCCCAAGTAGTCGAAGGTCAATACTTTGGAAACGAGTTCTTTAAATTCTGCACCTTTTTGGTTTAACACGCGCATGACCAAAGGAATTTCCATGCCGACAACCATGCCGACAATCAGTACAAAAGCGTAGAGCAGTGTGCGGAACGGGGCGGCGGATAAACCGAAGGCCACAAATAATGCCAGCGCAGAAATGCCGCCGATGATGCCGACCAGAAGTTCGATTTCGATGAAGCGGTGCAATACGTCTTTATCTTTGATGTATTGGGTCAGGTGCGCGCCGATGCCCATCGAGAAAAGATAAAGTCCGATGACGGAGGAAAACTGCAAAATACTGTCGCCCAAAAGATAGCTTGCGAGCGCGGCGATGATGAGCTCGTAAGCGAGGCCGCAGCTGGCGACGATGAAAACAGAGATAATGAGGGTGCGGTGGGCATTCATGATGACGTTTTTGTGGCTTGAGTGTGGGCAATGTAATGATTTTTAGGGTGGGCTGCAAGTTTATTTATAGGATGTAGAAAAGGCCGTCTGAACAAATTGTTTCAGACGGCCTTTAATCTGTCAGGCATTAATAGCGGTGTTTGAATACCATGCCCACTGCGTAAGAAGATTTTTTCGGCAAATCTTGGTCGTATTTCGGATTGACGTTTTCTTTCAACCAGCCGGCGCCGAGTGTGGCGGTTGTCCGTTTGGAGAAGCTGTAATCGGTGCTGACGGCGACGTGTTTGTAGTCCTCGCCGATAGAGCTTTTACCGTAGGCGAAGCCGATTTGAGGTTTGAAATTGCCTACTTTGTATGAGCCGGACACCATAAATTCTTTGGTGTTGTTGATTTCTTTGTCGTAAGAACCGGCTACGTTGCCTGCCGCATCTTTCCATACGCCCCAGCAGCTGAAGCCGTCGCAAGTGTTTTTGGCGTATTGGAACGCGGCATCGACGGAGATTTTGTCTTTGCTGTATCCGGCCATGAAAGCGTGGGCTTGGAAGTCTTTGGTTTCGGTCGGAGAGTCGTTGGGTGCGTATTCGGCAGCGTAGTGGGCGTTAAAGCCGTTGTTGGGGTGGTAGTAGTCCACGCCCCAGCCGAAGACCCAGTCGCCGTCACGTTTTTTATCCGGATTCCAGTCGTTGTTGTTGCGCGCGGCATTGGAACCTGGGGAGACGTTGAATTTGAATTGGAAACCGTTTTTCCAAGGCGATTCATAAGCCATGGAAACGCGGCGTTGGCCGAAACGGGAAATTTTGCCGAATTCCAAAATCGGGCTGTTGGTGTCGAACGGATTCAGATAAATGCTGTTCATAGGGGTACTGATGTAACCCATTTTGACGGTGCCGAGGTTTTTGTAACTGTTGAGCGCGACGTATGAGTCGGCAGTACCCCAGCCGCCCCAGCGATCGGAATCGAAGTAAATAAAGGAGCCAAGTTGCCATTTCAACCATAAGTCGTTGTTGAGTCGTACTTCATCGGAGAGATAAAGACTGGAACTTTTATCGGAAATGGTTGTATTGGTTACACCGGTTTTATTGTTGTGTTCGACCTCGGTCATGATGTAGATGGTGCCGCTCATTTTAGGTTCGGCGTGGGCGGCACTTAGGGAAGAGCCTATGAGGGCAGTGGCAATAAAGTAAGATAACTTCTTCATTTGATTCTCCTTTTTATGTCTTTTTCTTGCTTATGGCGAAAGAGTTCGGATAATCTTATTTGACAAAACATAAAAAATCAATACATTTGTAACTTATCGTAGGATAAATTGAAAAATAGTTTTCAGTTACGTATTTTTGTGTTAATTTGCCGACAATCTTAGACGGCTATTATTATTTCGATGGAATATATGGTTTAAAACACTATTTTCATGGTTTGAAATAGATGATTTAACTATGCTGGAGAACTTCTAAATAAATGTAGTCGAGTGTAGTTTGAATCATCAGGCCGTCTGAAAAAGAAGAATACCCAAAAAGAAGGAATGAAATATGGCCGGAAAAACCTATCCGCTGTTGGCTGCATCATTGGCTGCCGTATTCGCATTGTCGGCGTGCAGCCGCGATGTCAAGCCTGCCCCTGAGTTTAAACGTACCGATTATGAGCGCGTGGTGGTCAGCAACGGCGTCGAGCCGGGTACGCTGGATCCGCAGATGAGCGGCGATATGGCGGCCGGTGCGATTATCCGTCAGTTGATGGATGGTTTGGTCGGTACGGATGCCGAAGGCAAAACCATTCCTGCTTTGGCGGAAAAATGGGAGAGCGAGGGCGAGCGTGTTTGGACCTTCCATCTGCGTGATGCCAAATGGAGCAATGGCGATCCGATTACTGCCGAAGATTTCGTGTACAGCTTCCGCCGTCTTGCCGATCCGGCCACCGGCGCACCTTTCGGCAGCTATTTGGTCGATGCCCAAGTGGAAAATGCGGAAGATATATTAAACGGCAAAGCCAAGCCTGAAACATTGGGCGTCAAGGCGTTGGACGCGAAGACCCTGCAATTTACGTTGATTGCGCCCGTGCCTTATTTCCCCGATATGCTGATTCAGCAATTCACTTTCCCGGTTCACCGCGCCACTGTCGAAAAATACGGCAATAAATGGACGCAGCCCGGTCATTATGTTTCCAGTGGCGCCTATCTGTTAAAGGATTGGAAAGTCAACAGCCACATTAATATGGAACGCAATCCCAATTATTACGATAAAGACAAAGTGGCCATTCCGAAGGCGGTGTTCTTGTCAGGCAGCGGCGAGTACAACCGTTATCGCGCCAATGAAATTGATGTGACTTACGGCATTCCCAGTGATCAGGTCAAAGTGGCGGATATTGAGTTTCCGGGACAAGTGAAACGTACAACTTCTTTATGTAGCTGGTATTTGGAGCCGAACCACGAAGCGGCGCCGTTTAACGATCCGCGCGTCCGCAAGGCGCTCAATATGCTGACGCGCCGCGACATCGTCGTCAAAGTGGGCGGCCGCGGCGATACGCCTGCGTTCCAGTTGACGCCGCCGCAAATGCAGGGCGTGATTCCTGTTTACCCTGAGTGGAAAGAGTGGACGCCTGAAAAACGCATCGAAACTGCGCGCAAACTGTTGAACGAAGCAGGCTACAACGATGACCATCCGCTTGAGTTCGATATTTTGTACAGCACCAGCGAAGCGTCCAAAAAACAAATTACTGCCGTGCAGTCGGTGTGGAAAGCCGCTATTCCGTTTATCCGTCCGACTTTGTCCAACGAGGAATGGAAAACTTATTTGGATACGCGTGCGCAAGGCAATTTCAAGGTTTCGTTCAGCGGCTGGTGTTCCGATTTCAACGATCCGGCAGGTATGCTCAATATCTTGAAATCCAACAACTCAAACAATGCATTCCGCTACAAAAGTGCGGCGTTTGACACATTTATGAACAATACGCTGAAAGATGGTGTCAGCAAGGAAGCGCGCAGCCAGCTCTATGCCGATGCGGAGAAGCAGCTTCAAGAAGACGCTGCGCTGATTCCACTGTATCATCAGGTTGAAGTGCGTATGGTCAAACCCGATATTATCGGCTATTCCGACAAAGACCCTTTGCGGAACTACACGGTCAAGAGCTGGTCGTTCGCACCGAAAAAATAGATTGATTATAGACAGTACAAGTTTTCAGACGGCCTTGATGACAGAGGCCGTCTGAAACAACAGGAGACATAACACATGAAATCTGTACAACAACGTTTGTCCGCTTTACGCGAAGCCATGAAAAAACATGGCGTGGACGCGTTTGTCATTCCTTCCGCCGATCCGCACCTTTCCGAATACCTGCCCGAGCATTGGCAGGCACGCCGCGATTTTTCCGGCTTTACCGGTTCGGCCGGCACTTTGGTGGTGACCGCCGATAAAGCAGGCGTGTGGACGGACAGCCGCTATTGGGAACAGGCAGGCCAACAGCTTGCGCCAAACGGCATCGAGCTGCAAAAAATGGGCGTTGATGCGCCTTATACCGAGTGGTTGGCACAAAATCTGCCCGAGGGCGCAGTGGTCGGCGCGCCTGCCGATATGTTTGCACTCAGCGGCGAGCGCGGTTTGAAACAGGCCCTTGCCGCTAAAAACATCCGCCTCGAATATCCTGAAACCTTGTTGGACGAAGTGTGGGACGATCGTCCTGCATTGCCGACTCCGGAAATCTACGTTCACCATCCCGACTACGTTTCCGAAACTGCGGTCGAAAAACTGACCCGTATCCGTGCGGCCATGAAAGAGCAGGGCGCAGATGCGCATTTGGTTTCTTCTTTGGACGACATCGCTTGGATTACCAATCTGCGCGGTGATGATGTGCCGTTCAACCCCGTGTTCTTATCCCATCTGTTTATCAGCCAAGATAAAGCCGTATTGTTTACCGATGCAGGCCGTCTGAAAGCCGAATCTGCCGAAGCTTTGAAAGCGGCAGGTTTTGAAGTATTGCCTTATGCGCAGGCGGCGGACTATTTGGCAGGCGTTAATGGCACATTGCTGATTGATCCGAACAAAACTGCTGTCGGCACTTTGCGCCGTCTGTCTGAAGACGTCCGTTTGATTGAAGCCATCCACCCAAGCACATTCTTCAAATCAGTCAAATCTGATGCCGACATCGCCCATATCCGCAATACCATGGCGGAAGACGGCGCGGCATTGTGCGGCTTCTTTGCCGAGTTTGAACAAATCTTGGCAGACGGCGGCGAATTGAGCGAGCTGGACATCGACGGCATGCTCTATAAACACCGCAGCCAACGTCCCGGCTTTATTTCGCCAAGTTTTGACACCATCGCCGGCTACAATGCCAACGCCGCCTTGCCTCATTACAGCGCGACACCGGAAAACAACAGTAAAATCAAAGGCGACGGTATGCTGCTGATTGACTCCGGCGGCCAATACTGGGGCGGTACGACCGACATCACGCGCGTGGTTCCCGTCGGCAATCCGAGTGCGGCCATGAAGCGCGATTACACTTTGGTGTTGAAAGCACATATTTCTCTGGCGGAAACCATTTTCCCTGAAAACATCAAAGGCCCGATGATTGATGCCATCTGCCGTAAATCACTCTGGCAGGCACAATGCGATTACGGTCACGGTACAGGTCATGGCGTGGGCTATTTCCTCAATGTGCATGAAGGCCCGCAAAGCATTGCCGTTGCCGCCGTGCCGCAACCGCATCACGCGATGAAGTCAGGTATGCTGACTTCCAACGAGCCGGGTCTTTACCGTCCGGGCAAATGGGGTATCCGTATTGAAAGCCTGGTAATCAACCGTCCGGTTGAAAACCCAGAGGAAACCGAGTTCGGCAAATTCCTGTATTTTGAGACTGTTACCCTTTGCCCAATCGATACGCGCCTGATCGATACCAAACTGATGACCGGCAGCGAAATCGAATGGCTGAACCAATATCACGCCGAAGTGCGCCGCCGTCTTGAGCCTTTGACAGAAGGCGCGGCCAAAGCATGGCTGATTGAACGCACCGAACCTTTGGCGCGTTAACGTGAAAGGCCGTCTGAAACGGCGGATACAAAGTTTCAGACGGCCTTATAACAACAATTATCTAAAAACTAAAAAAACCTTACCCGACTCCGAATAAAAACAATAACCCGGTCGGAATAGAGAGAGAAACCGGCGCGGCGACGTTACAGATGCCTGCTGCCATTCATCCGATTTCCGCTTCAGGTCAGCTTTGTTTTCACGAGTCCGGTATGTTCAGACAGGACAGCCTGATTATGTTGAAATTCATCATCAAACGGATATGTGCTTCCATCCCGACCATGCTGGTGTTGATTACCGTATCGTTTTTTCTGATGCGGCTCGCACCGGGCAGCCCGTTCACAGGCGAACGCAATTTGCCGCCTGCGGTCATGGCCAACATCGAAGCCAAATACCACCTCAATGATCCGATGTACCTCCAATATTTCCACTACCTCAAGCAGTTGGCGCAGGGGGATTTGGGACCGTCGTTCAAATATAAAGATTTCAGCGTTAATGAGTTGCTTGCCCAATCCCTGCCGGTATCGGCGGAACTTGGCTTCTACGCCTTTTTGATTGCCGCCATCTTCGGCATGTTTATCGGCATCATCGCCGCCTTAAAACAAAACAGCTGGCTGGATTATTCGCTGATGAGTGGTGCAATGACCGGCATCGTCGTTCCCAGTTTTGTGATGGCGCCGGTATTGGTGCTGGTGTTTGCCGTCAGGCTGCAATGGTTGCCTGCGGGTGGCTGGAACGATGGCGCACTGATGAACTTGATTTTGCCTGTCGTTACTTTGTCCATCGGTTATGTGTCCAGTATCGCGCGGATTACGCGCGGCGCGATGATTGAAGTATTGAACAGCCCCTTTATCCGTACGGCACGCGCCAAAGGCCTGCCCATGAGCCGCATCATCCTGCGCCATGCGCTGCGTCCCGCCATGTTGCCGATTGTTTCTTTCTTAGGCCCGGCATTCGTCGGCATTATCACTGGCTCCATTGTGATTGAAAACGTGTTCGGTATTCCCGGCGTCGGACAATTGTTTGTCAACGGCGCGCTCAACCGCGACTACGGCATGATTTTGGGTTTGACGATTTTGGTCGGCATCATGACCATTTTGTTCAACGCCATCCTCGATATTCTGTATGCCATTATTGACCCGAAAATCCGTTATTAATCCCATTTGCGCAAAGGCCGTCTGAAACGTTCAGACGGCCTGAAGAAAGAATAAAAAGCGAGAGAGAATATTATGTTATTCAAAAAGAAGCAGACTCAGGCCCTTGCAGAGGCAGCAGAATACGCCCAAGTACACGGTAAAAGCCTGTGGAGCGACGCATGGCGGCGTTTTAAACAGAACAAAGCGGCGGTGTACAGCATTATCATCCTGTTGCTGATCAGCATTTTTGTGATTGTGGCGCCATGGATTGTCCGCTACACCTATGATTTCACCGACTGGGACAATATGCAGATTCCGCCGTCCTTTTCTACCCATCACTATCTGGGTACGGATTTGCTCGGCCGCGATTTGCTGTCGCGTGCGGCAACCGGTGGACGTATTTCCTTGCTGGTCGGTGTGGCCGGCGCATTGGTGGCCGTTGTCATCGGTACGCTTTATGGTGCGATTGCCGGCTTTATCGGCGGCAAGCTCGATTCGCTGATGATGCGCTTTTTGGAAATTTTGAACGCGTTTCCATTTATGTTTTTCGTGATTCTGCTGACCACGTTCTTCGGCCGCAATCTGCTTTTGATTTTTGCCGCCGTAGGTTTGGTGTCTTGGCTGGACGTGGCGCGTATTGTGCGCGGTCAAACCTTGAGCTTGAAGCATAAAGAGTTTGTCGAAGCGGCGCGTGTGAGCGGCGTGGCAAAACGTAAAATCGTAACGCGCCACATTATTCCGAATGTTTTGGGTGTGGTGATGGTGTATGCCTCTTTGCTGGTGCCGGGCATGATTATGTTTGAATCCTTCTTGAGCTTCTTGGGCTTGGGCGTGCAAGAGCCGATGACCAGTTGGGGTTCGATGTTGCAAGAAGGCGCGATTTCGATGGAAGCTGCACCATGGCAGCTGCTTGTGCCAAGTTTCTTCTTGGTAACCACTTTGTTCTGTTTCAACTTTATCGGCGACGGCCTGCGCGATGCGCTCGACCCGAAAGACCGCTAAACCACAACCAAAAGGATAATCAAAATGACAAAACAGTTACTGGTTGTAGAAAATCTGGACATCAATTTTGAGCTGCATGAAAAAAACGTGCACGCCGTGCGTAATGTCAGCTTTAAAGTGGCAGAGGGCGAAACATTGGCTTTGGTCGGCGAGTCCGGCTCGGGCAAGTCTGTAACGTCTATGTCCGTTATGCGCCTGCTGCCTGAGAAATTTGCCCGATACAGCAAAGATTCACGCATTACTTTTGACGGTATTTCCATTTTGGATGCAGACGAGAAAACCCTGCGTGATTTGCGCGGCAACCGCATCAGCGTGATTTTCCAAGAGCCGATGACCTCGCTCAATCCGTTTATGCGTATCGGTGCGCAACTGATTGAAGCGGCGCGTGTGCATAATAAAAAGCTTGGCAAAAAAGAAGCCGGGCAGAAGGCATTGGCATTGTTGGAGCGTGTGGGCATCAAAGAAGCCGAACGCCGCATGAAGCAGTATCCGCATGAGTTTTCCGGCGGTCAGCTGCAACGCATCATGATTGCCATGGCGCTCATCAATGAACCTGACCTGCTGATTGCCGACGAACCGACCACGGCTTTGGATGTGACCATTCAAGCCGAGATTCTCGATTTGCTCCACGATTTGCAACAGCAAATGGGCATGGCGATTATCTTTATTACCCACGATTTGGGTTTGGCGGAACACTATTCCAAAACCGTCTGCGTCATGCGTAACGGCGAAATTGTCGAGCGTGGCAAAATCAAAGAAGTATTTGCCCATCCGAAACACGAATATACCGCCGAACTCATCAATGCCATTCCCAAAGGCATGAAAGAGCCGGAAGAAAACAACGCCGGCGTGTTAATCGAAGCTGATAATGTCCATGTTTCTTTCGTATTGAAGCAAAATTTTTTCGGCAAACCGCTCAAAACTTTTGACGCCGTTAAAGGCATCAGCCTCAAAATTAAAGAGGGCGAAACATTGGGCGTCGTCGGCGAGTCCGGTTCCGGCAAATCCACGCTGGGCAAAGCCGTCATGCAGATGCTGCCTTATACCGGCCATATTTCTTTTGAAGGCAAAGACCTGAAAAACTATACCGCCGAAGAAGCACGTCGTCTGAAATCGCAACGGCAAATTGTGTTCCAAGATCCGTTCGGTTCGCTTTCACCGCGCTTGACCGTTGGTGAAATTATTGGCGAAGGTTTGACGGTTCATCATCCTGAAATGACTAAAAAAGAACGTATTCAACGCGTTTTGGAAGTCATGAAGGAAGTGTCCCTGCCGCTTGACGCGCTCAACCGTTATCCGCATGAATTCTCCGGCGGCCAGCGTCAGCGTATCGCTATTGCACGCGCCGTTATCCTGCGCCCGAAATTCATCCTTTTGGACGAGCCAACCTCTGCACTTGACCGCTCCGTACAATCCAAAGTGGTCGAACTTTTGCGCGATTTGCAGAAGAAATACGGCCTGACTTATATGTTCATCAGTCATGATTTGTCTGTCGTGCGCGCTGTGAGCGACAACGTGATTGTGATGAAGCAGGGCGAAATGGTTGAATACGGCAGCGCGGATCAGATTTTCCACCATCCGCAAAACGATTACACCAAACGTTTGATTAACGCCGCGTTTGATTTATAGAAAAGGAAAAGGCCGTCTGAAAAGAGATTTTCAGACGGCCTTTTTAAGCGGAGGCTTTTTTCATCTAATTAGCGCTGCTATCGCCTATGCTTGTGCGGCATCCAATGCCTGTGCCAAGTCGGCAAGCAAATCGTCGATATGCTCGATACCGACGCTCAGACGTACCATGTCGGGACTGACGCCTGCTGCGGCGAGTTCTGCATCGTCAAGCTGACGGTGGGTCGTTGTGGCAGGATGGGTAGCCAGCGATTTGGCATCGCCGATGTTCACCAAACGCAGGAAGAGTTGCAGTGCGTCAATGAACTTCGCGCCGGCTTCACGGCCGCCTTTAATACCAAAACTCAGTAAACCTGAGGCTTTTCCACCGTAGTCGCGGTCAATCAAAGCTTTATACGGACTGTCAGGTAGGGCAGGATAGTTCACCCATTCGACCTGCGGATGTTTCTTTAAGAATTCGGCTACTTTTAGGGCGTTTTCGCAATGACGTTCCATACGCAGGGCGAGGGTTTCCAAACCTTGAAGCAGTAAAAATGCGCTGTGCGGAGACAGGGCGGCACCGGTATTACGTAATGGGACGACGCGGGCGCGGGCGATATAGGCCGCCGCGCCAAAATGTTCGCAGTAGTTTACGCCGTGGTAAGACGGATCAGGCTGATTGAAGGTTTTTTCAAAACGCGGATTGCCTGCCCATTGGAATTTGCCACTGTCGATAATGGCACCGCCAATCGTTGTGCCGTGGCCGCCGATGTATTTGGTCAGGGATTGGATAACGATGTCGGCGCCGTGCTCGATCGGGCGGAACAGCGTGGGTGTGGCGACGGTGTTGTCTACCATCAGTGGCAGCCCTTGTGCGTGCGCGGCTTGGGCGAATGCTGGAATATCGACGACATTGATGGCAGGATTGCCGATAGATTCGCAATACACCAGTTTGGTGCGGCTGTCGGTATTAGCGGCGATTTCTTCGGGCTTGGCCGGATCGATAAAGCGTACTTCTATGCCTTGGCGCGGTAGGCTGTGGGCAAAGAAATTGTATGTGCCGCCGTAGAGGGTTTTGGTTGCAATGATGTTGTCGCCTGCTTCAACCAAGGTTTGAACAGCATAGGTAATCGCAGCCATACCGCTGGCGACAGCCAATGCGGCGATACCGCCTTCCAAACGGGCAACGCGTTCTTCCAAAACGGCAGTGGTCGGATTCATCATACGGGTGTAGATATTGCCCGCTACATCAAGGTTGAACAAGTCTGCGCCGTGTTGCGTGTTGTCGAAAGTGTAGGAAGTGGTTTGGTAAATGGGGACAGCAGCGGATTTGGTAGTCGGTTCGGATTGATAGCCTGCATGCAGGGCAATGGTTTCCCGTTTCATTTAAATATCCTTGTAGCGATGAAATAATGATAAATAGAGACCAGTAGATTCGGATTTGAAGGGCAAACTTTCCATAACGGAAAAGTTTGGATGCAGCAGCATACGGCCTTTTCTACAAGAAAGATTACCATGAGCGACACGCAACTGACCCAAGAAGAACGATACCACATTCAAGACCTGTCCTGCCACCACACCCCCATCGAATGACACCCCATCAAGCTACCATTTGCCGCGACCTCCTCCAAGATAAAAGTAACGGCGGCACTCTGTGGCAACATCTCAGAATATGCAGCAAATCCCATTGCAAACGATACGGTGGCACATGACTCTGAAATAAAATGTACAATCGCGGCGGCATGGAAAATGCCTCTCCATTGTCGAGCAAAAATTCTGCATTGGTAATGGGTAGGAAGATACCATTGAGGGTAAAGATCAGAAAAGCGAATATCTATGCAAAATTCCCCCAAATCCCTAAATGTCTGGGTAGGACTTTAGGAATTTGGGGGATTTTTCAAAGGTATTAGGCCGTCTGAAACTGCATTATGGAAAGTTTCAGACGGCCTTTTCGGTATTCTTTGGATTTAAAAATAAAAAAAGACTTGAATCATCAAGTCTCGCATTTCATTTTCACTAGATAAAAAAATATCAAGAATGGCGGAAGCGGTGAGATTCGAACTCACGGAGGGCTATCAACCCTCGACGGTTTTCAAGACCGTTGCATTAAACCGCTCTGCCACGCTTCCATTCTTGAAGCCGTAATATTAATGGAACTTACGGCCTTTGCCAAGAGGTATTTTAGAAAAAATATCTAGGATTCTGTTTTTATTTAGATTGTTCTTCACGCATGAATACCCATTCGGCTTCGTTTGAAGCTGCTTCATTGAATGAATAGCCCTCGTAGTCGAAATTTTTGAGCATTTCAGGCTCGGTAATGCCGTGTTCTGCCGCGTAGCGCACCATCAAACCGCGCGCACGTTTGGCGTAGAAGCTGATGATTTTGTATTTGCCGTTTTTCTCGTCTTTAAAAATCGGCGTAATCAGGCGTGCGTTGAGTTTTTTGGTGTTGACGGATTTGAAATATTCTTGTGAGGCAAGGTTGATTAAGACATCGCTGCCGGCTTGCTTCAGTGTTTGGTTGAGCAGGTCGGTGATTTTATCGCCCCAAAATTCGTAGAGGTTTTTGCCGCGCGAGTTGGCAAAGGCCGTGCCCATTTCCAAGCGGTAGGGTTGCATCAAGTCGAGCGGGCGCAGTACGCCGTATAAGCCGGAGAGCAGGCGGACGTGTTGTTGCAGGTAGTCGATTTGTTCCGGCTTGAGCGTATCGGCAGCAATGCCTTCATAGACGTCGCCGTTGAACATAAATACGGCCTGTTTGGCGTTTTCAGGAGTAAACGGCGTGTGCCATACGGCATTGCGTTCTGCGTTGAGCAGGGCGATTTTGTCGGAAACATGCATCAGCTCAGCGATTTGTTGAGGGGCAAGCTGGCGCAACTCTTGCATCAGGATTTCTGCTTCTGGCAAAAGGTCGGGCTGGGTAAAGCTGCTGACGGGGGAGGGGTCTTTTTCGTTGAGGTTTTTGGCTGGGGATAAGACAAAAAACATGATAATTTCGGCTTTGAAATGAATAATGTGTAGGATTGTAGGTTTAAAATCGGGGAAGAACAAGACGGGATAAACGCATTAATTGAATGCTTTTATTGAAACGTATTTCTGTTGAAAGTAAAATTCAAAGCTTCCACCTGATTCTGACATTTCTATTTGAGGAGAATATCATGTCTAAAACCATTATCCATACCGACAAAGCCCCTGCCGCGATTGGTGCATACAGCCAAGCAGTCCGTGCAGGCGATACGGTTTATATGAGCGGTCAGATTCCTTTGGATCCGGCTACGATGACTGTGGTCGGCAATGGCGACTTCCGCTCCGAAGCAGTGCAAGTATTTAAAAACCTGCAAGCCGTAGCCGAAGCGGCAGGCGGTTCTTTGAACGATATCGTCAAACTCAATGCTTATTTGACTGATTTGGCCAACTTTGCCGTGTTCAATGAAGTGATGGCTGAATTTATCGAACAGCCTTTCCCTGCGCGCGCTGCGGTGGGCGTAGCCAGTCTGCCTAAAGGCGTTCAGGTTGAAGCAGAGGCAGTATTGGTTTTAAATGCATAATTGATGTTTTCAGACGGCCTGGGCTGGGCTTGAGGCCGTCTGAAAATAAGAACAACGGAAAACAATAATAATGGCACATTACGCAATCGGAGACATTCAAGGCTGTTTTGACGAGCTGACTTTGTTGCTTGCCAAAATCGGCTTTAATCATGGTACGGACACCCTTTGGCTGGTCGGCGATATTGTCAATCGCGGCCCGAAGTCCTTGGAAACCCTGACATTTGCCAAAGAGCATGACAGCAGCGTGCAAATGGTTTTGGGCAATCATGATTTACATCTTTTGGCAGTCGGTTGCGGTGAAGGAACGCTCAAGCGCAGCGATACGGTTGAGCCGATTTTGACCCATCCCGATAGTCATGCCATGCTGGACTGGCTGCGTCATCAGCCGCTTTTGGTGCGCGGCGACAGGCATGTGATGGTGCATGCCGGTATTTTGCCGCAATGGTCGGTTGATAAGGCCGAAAGCCTTGCCCGTGAAGCTGAGGATGAATTGCAAGGTAAAAAATACAGGAAATTTTTTGGTAAAATGTACGGCAACAAGCCGACCGAGTGGACGGACGATTTGACAGGCTATGAGCGCCTACGCATGATTATCAACGTCTTTACCCGTATGCGTGCGCTGACGTATAAAGGCGAGTTGGATTACGAATATAAATCCACTTTGAAAAAAATGCCGCTTTACCTGCGCCCTTGGTTTAAAGCGCCCGATAGGCAGAATTTGGATTATATTACCGTGTTCGGACATTGGTCGTCATTGGGCTATGTTAATACTGATCAGGTTATTGCTTTGGATACAGGCGCGTTGTGGGGCGGAGAGCTGACGGCGGTCAATTTGGATACCAATGAAGTGATACAGGTACCATCCTTGGGCGGATTGGATTGGAAAACGGCATTGAAATAGTGTGGATAAGATAAAAGGCCGTCTGAAATGTTTCAGACGGCCTTTTTGTATTGGTTAATCCAAAGAAGGCAGGAGTTTGTCCGGATTCATAATGCCATAAGGGTCAAGCTGATTTTTGATGGCATGCATCAGAATGAGTTCGGCCTGTGTCCGCACACGGGGCAGCCAATGTTTTTTGATGATGCCTACGCCGTGTTCGGCGGCAATTGTGCCGTGGCAGGCAAGGATGTTTTCATAAACAATGGTATTGACGGCGTCTTCGTATTGGTAGGCTTCGTTGCTCAATACGTTGGGCAGGAATGTATTGTAATGCAGGCTGCCGTCGCCTAAATGTCCGAAGCAGACAATTTGTATGCCGGGAAAGCGGGTTTCCAAGTCAGGGGCGCATTGGCGGACAAAGGCGGCCACTTGGGCGATAGGGACGGCGATGTCGTGTTTGATGCTGGTGCCGAGTTTGCGTTGGGAAGCGGAAATATTTTCACGCAAGGTCCATAAGTCGGAGCGCTCTTGCTCGGATTGCGCCAAGATGCTGTTTTCCCATCCGTTTTGATAGAGAAATTCGGCAAGCTTTTCATCCAGTCCGGCATCGGGCACGGAGTCTGCAAGTTCAATTAAAATATGCCATTGCGCATCGGCAGGCTTTTTGAGTTGGCTGAATTCCGAAGATAAATCGAGGGCAAAGCGGCTGATCAGCTCGAAGCTGGTCAAGCGCTCGGCAAAATGGCCTTGCACCGCAGTCAAAAGTGAGACGGCGGATTCAATATCGTCTAAACCTACCCATGCGGTTGCTTTGGTTTTGGGCTGGGCAAAGAGTTTTAGTGTGGCGGCGGTAATGATGCCCAATGTTCCTTCGCTGCCGATAAAAAGATGGCGCAAGTCGTAGCCTGTCGTGTTTTTGTGCAGGGGCTGAAGGTGGGAAACCAGTTCGCCGTTTGGTAAAATGACTTCCAAACCCAATACCAAATCACGCATGCTGCCATAACGCAAGACATTCAAACCGCCGGCATTACAGGCGATATTGCCGCCGATTTGGCAAGAGCCTTCGCTGGCAAGGCTGAGCGGAAACAGTCGTCCGGATTCGGCTGCTGCCTTTTGAGCATTTTGCAAAATCACGCCTGTTTCAACCGTCATGCTGTTGTCGGCAAGGTTGATATCGCGGATACGGTTGAGTTTAGACAGGTTAAGCAGTACGCCGGTCGTAGTTACTGCAGCACCGCATAATCCGGTATTGCCGCCTTGCGGGGTTACGCGGATGCGGTTTTCAAAACAGAAACGCATGATTTTCTGCACGCTTTCGACAGAGTTCGGCTGTAAGACAATATCCGGCGAGGAAACAAAACGGCGGCGCTGGTCGTTTAACAAGGCCGGAGTGGCTTCGATGATTTCAGAGGCGGAAAGAAACTCAGCAAAACGGTCGTGAAGGTGCATGGCAGTCAGGAGGAAAAGTCGGGAAGGGGAGTGTGAGAAATGTAAAAAAGCAGGATACACAATGGTATCCTGCTTTTCTTATATTCAAAAGAATATTATTTAGCAGCTTCAGAAGCAGCAGCTTCAGTAGCAGAAGCAGCGGCTTCAGTAGCAGATGCAGCAGCTTCAGTAGCAGAAGCAGCGGCTTCAGTAGCTTCGGTAGCAGCAGAAGCAGCGGCTTCAGTAGCAGATGCAGCAGCTTCAGTAGCAGAAGCAGCGGCTTCAGAAGCAGCAGAAGCGGCAGTTTCAGCAGCTTTATCAGCACCGCCACAAGCGGCCAAAGCTAAAGACAACAAAGCAGCAGCGAACAGAGATTTTTTCATTTTTGAGGACCTTTTTAAATCGATTTAAACATTTAAACTAAAAATAGCCGTCAAACGGCCTGTACAGTAGAAATTCATTGCTGAATTTTCGTTATTATGCCCCACGGGGTGGGCCAATGCAACGTTGCTTAACCGTTTGCGGATTAAAATCAATACAAAATTAGCGAAAATAATGTAAATCAGGGAGGCAGGTAAAAAATCATCTAAAAATATTCATAATTAATGAACTTTTAAAAAGTTGTTTATATTCAATAATTTGATTATTTTTAACTGTTGTTGGTTTTAAGGATTTAGAATGTTTTTGCGTTTGGGGAATTTTTTGTAATTTAGCAACTTTGTGTTGTGAAAAAGCAACTTTTGTGGATTGGAATCATTCAATTTTGTTTTTTATATGGGCTTTTTTGGTTTTGTTGTGTTTGCCAAAAGTATTTGTTTAAGGTAAACCGATTGTTTAGTTACAGCTGTGATAGAATAGCCTGAACTTGACTTTTAAATATTGATTAAGGACGACATGATGTCTATTGTTAAAAATTCTGTAGTTTCGCTGCATTATGAAATGTACGATGCAAACAACCAGTTGTTGGATAAAACCGAAGAGCCGATTGCTTACCTGCATGGCGGCTATGACGGTATTTTCCCTTTGGTGGAAGAAGCGTTGCACGGCAAAAATGTAGGCGATACCGTTGAAGTGGCTTTGTCGCCTGATGATGCTTTCGGCGAACAAGATCCTGAGCTGGTGCGTATTGAAGATGTAAGCGTGTTCCCTGTCGAAGTTGAAGTCGGCATGATGTTTGAAGCCGATGATCCGGAAACAGGTGATGTATTGATTTATCGTGTAACCGATGTTGCTGACGGTAAAGCCGTAGTGGATGGTAACCATCCTTTGGCCGGTATGAAAGTATTGTTCAAAGCGACTGTTGAAGGTGTGCGCGATGCGACTGAGGAAGAAATTGCCCACGGTCACGTACATGGCCCACACGGTCATCACCACCACTAATCAGGCTTGAAGCATGATAAAGGCCGTCTGAAAAGGAATGAAACCTTCCTTTTCAGACGGCCTTTAAGTTTTTACAAGACAGATAAATAGGAAATTTTGGCGCAGGTCAAATCAAACAGGGAAATATGGATTTTATTAGAGGCTACAATAAACTACATGTAACGGTGCGACAAAATCTGTATTAAGATTCAGATATTGGTAAAACAGGCAGAATGCAATGAGTGAGACATTGGAGCGGCAGGCCGTAGAGGCCGGTATTGATTTAGGCTACCACGACATCAACGGAACATATCATGCGACCAAACCTGAAGTTTTGGAATCGATCGTTGCTGTTTTGGACAAAAGCAAACCGGATTCAGACGGCCTTTATCTGAATACGATGGTCGCGCATGAAAACGGCGAAGAATCTTTACAGATGCCGTCTGAATTTCATGGTGCGGAAGCGGTCGTATTGATTGATGAGGCGGATGAGTGCCAGACCTTGATTTTATATCCGGGCGACAACGATACGCTTTGGATTAAACTGCCCCAACTGGCTTGCGGTTATTACACGTTGTCTGCCGAGACCGGCGGCGGATGTCGCCTTGTACGCCTGATTGTTGCGCCTGAATCGGTTTACCAACCCAAACTGCTTGCTAATGGTGGTCGGATGAATGGTTTGACCATGCATTTGTACAGCCTGCGTTCCGAGCGTAACTGGGGCATAGGCGACTTTACCGATTTGCTGAACCTGATGAAATATGCGGCGGAGAAAAAGCTGGATTTTGTCGGTATCAACCCTTTGCACGCCTTGTTTACCAGCAAGCCTGCCTTTGCCAGCCCGTATAGCCCTTCTTCGCGCGAATGGCTTAATCCGATTTACTTGGATATCGAGAAAGTCGGGGCGTTTACTTATAACGAGCAACTGAAAAACTGGCTGGCACAACCAAAAATCCGTCAGCGTATTGCCGCTTTGCGTGTTACGGAAACGGTGATTTATACGGCGGTTTGGGCATGCAAATGTGATGCGCTGCACATGGCGTTTAACGCGTTTGAACAAGATACTTGCGAAGCTGCGGCAAATGAACGCGCTGCATTTGAAGCATTTGTATTAGAAAAAGGCAAAGCTTTGCAAGGCTTCGGTTTGTTTGAGGCTTTGGACCAGTATTACAGCCGTCCCGGACAAGTGGGTTGGCAGTCGTGGCCGTCTGAATTTCATCAGCCTGATGGCGAAGCAGTAGAAAAATTCGCGCGCAGCCATGAACGTGAAATCCGTTTTTATATGTGGCTGCAATGGCTTTGCGCGGAGCAGTTGCAAGAAGTCAACAAAGCCGCTGCCGAATACGGTGTCAAACTCGGTATTTACGGCGATTTGGCGGTCGGCGTGGCGCGCGGCAGTGCGGATACTTGGTTCAACCGCCAAGATTATTGTATGGACGTATCGGTTGGTGCGCCGCCCGATCCTTTGGGGCCGACTGGGCAGAATTGGAATTTACCGCCGCTTAATCCGTCGATGTTGAAACATACGGGCTATGAAAAGTTTGCCCATTTGTTGCGCGAAAACATGCGTCTGTATGGCGTGTTGCGGATTGATCATGTGATGGCATTGTGTCGTTTGTGGTGGGTTTTAAACGATAAAACAGCAGATTTCGGCGCATATGTGCATTACGACGCCGAAGTGACTTTCGCCATTTTGGCTTTGGAAAGCCAGCGTAACCGTTGCGTCATCATCGGCGAGGATTTGGGAACGGTACCCGATCAAGCGCGTTATCTGCTCAACCGCTATCAAGTGTTTTCCTACAAAGTGATGTATTTCAGCAAGGGCTGGAACGGTTTTCAATTACCTGAAGAATACCCCGAGCAGGCGATTACGGTTATCAGTACCCACGATGTCGCACCGCTGGCAGGTTATTGGATAGGCAAAGATTTGGATACGATGTTCAAACTCGGTACTTTGCCTGATGCAGCCGCTTTTCAGACGGCCTTGGATGAGCGCGAACACGATAAAGCCGATTTGCTGGACAAATTGAAATATACCGGCTGTCTGGGTGCGGACGTGCAAATACCGGCAAAAGCCGATGAAACCTTGCTGGCGGCTTTGCACAAATACGGCGCATTGAGTCGCAGCAAGCTTTACGCCGTACAACTGGAAAACTTGCTGGGCGTCATTGACAATTTGAATGTCCCTGGCGTAACGGACGGCTATCCGAACTGGGCGCAAAAAATGCCGGTTTCTTTGGAAGATTTCCCACAACACCGCCTTATGGGCGGCCAAATTGCCATTATTGACGAGGTACGCATGAAAACAAACAGCCAAATCAAGGCTTATCATGAACTTGACCAAATCGAGCGCGATACGGTCGAAAGCCTGTTTCTTGCCACCCACAGCGACTTGTTCGCTTATCTGGGACGACACCGCCTTGCAGAGGGCGATGAAGTGGTGCGCGTTTTGATTCCCGGCGCAGTAAGCGTGGATATTGTGAACCGCCGCAGTGGCGAACTCATCGTGCCGTCTGAAAAAATTGATGAACGCGGTTTCTTTGTGGCTGTTTTGCCCGATGATGCGCCCGATTACGCTTTGAGTATCCGTTATACCGAAGATTCCGAGCCTGTGATTGAAGAAGACCCTTATCATTTCAGCTCTGCATTGCAAGACATGGATTCCTGGCTGTTGGCCGAAGGCAAGCACCTGCGTCCTTATGAGGCTTTAGGTGCGCATTTTGCCGAGTTGGACGGCGTGAAGGGCGTACGTTTTGCCGTCTGGGCGCCAAATGCGCAACGCGTTTCCGTTATCGGCGAGTTCAACAACTGGGACGGCCGTCGCCATGTGATGCGTTTCCACCGCGACAACGGCATTTGGGACATCTTTATTCCGGCAGTCAAACTCAATGCCCTCTACAAATTTGAAATCCGCGATGCCAACGGCGATGTACGCGAAAAAGCCGACCCGTATGCTTTCGGTGCGGAACTGCGCCCGACTACGGCATCTATCGTGCGCGGTTTGCCTGACGAAGTGGAAGAACCGGCTTTCCGCGCCCGTGCCAACGCCATTGATGCGCCGATCAGCATTTATGAAGTGCATTTGGGTTCATGGAAACGCAATCCGGAAAACAACTTCTGGCTGACTTACGAAGAGCTCGCCAAAGAGCTGGTGGCATACGTCAAAGACATGGGCTTTACCCATATCGAGTTCCTACCTGTTTCCGAATATCCGTTTGACGGCTCATGGGGCTATCAGGCAACCGGTTTGTATGCGCCGACCAGCCGTTTCGGTTCGCCGGAAGAATTGCGCGCATTGATTAAAGCCGCGCACGACGAGGGCATCAGCGTTATCCTCGACTGGGTAGTCGGCCATTTCCCGACTGATGATCACGGTCTGGCCAAGTTTGACGGCACCGCATTGTATGAACACGCCGACCCGCGCGAAGGCTACCATCAAGACTGGAACACCCTGATTTACAACTTTGGCAGGAACGAAGTGAAAAACTTCCTGCAAGGCAATGCCCTGTATTGGATAGAGCGTTTCGGCTTTGACGGTATCCGCGTTGATGCGGTTGCTTCGATGATTTACCGCAACTATTCGCGCAAAGACGGCGAGTGGATTCCGAACCAATACGGCGGCCATGAAAACCTTGAAGCCATCGCTTTTCTGCGCGATACCAACACCATGTTGAAAGAGGAAGTTCCGGCAGCGACTGAAATCGCCGAAGAATCTACTTCGTTTGCCAATGTGACCCGCCAAGAAGGTTTGAACTTCAGCTTCAAATGGAATATGGGCTGGATGAACGATACTTTGCGTTACATGATGGAAGACCCCATCAACCGCAAATACCATCACAACAAAATGACCTTCGGCATGATGTACCAGTACAGTGAAAACTTTGTCCTGCCACTTTCACATGATGAAGTCGTGCACGGCAAACGTTCGCTGCTCGGACGTATGCCAGGCGACTGTTGGCAACAATTTGCCAACCTGCGTGCCTACTACGGCTTTATGTACGGCTTCCCCGGCAAAAAACTCTTGTTTATGGGCAATGAGTTTGCACAAGGCCGCGAGTGGAACTACAACGAAGGACTGGATTGGTTCCTGCTGGAGCAAGAGGGTGGCTGGCACAAAGGCGTACAAGACTTCGTACGCGAGTTGAACCATGTCTATAAAGACACTGCGCCGCTTTACCAACTGGACCAATGGCCTGAAGGCTTTGAATGGCTGGTTGCCGATGACGGCGACAATTCCGTATTTGTCTTCGAGCGCCGCGACCGTGAAGGCAACCGCGTTATCGTCATCAGCAACTTCACGCCTGTGGTACGCGAAGGCTACCGCTTTGGTGTGAATTCTGCCGGCGAATACCGCGAAATCCTCAACTCAGACGACCTGCATTACAAAGGCAGCGGCGTTTCTGCCGGCGCAACGGTAGAGACAGAAGAAGTTTGGTCGCATGGCAAACCAAATTCCCTGTCTGTTACCGTACCGCCGTTGGCAACCGTTTACCTGTATCAGGCGGCAGTCAAAGACGAAGCGTAAATCAACTTTGAGGATGGGTATCGTTCCTGCCTAATCAGCTGAAAATTAAAAGATAGTGATATCAATATGATTCAAGGCCGTCTGAAAGATTTTCAGACGGCCTTATATTGGACACGAAACCAAATACATACCAAGGAATCATTCTATGACTGCCAAATCATGGCATATCGAGGAAGGCAAGCCTTATCCCATGGGCGCGACCCTGACAAGCAAGGGTACGAATTTCACCTTGTTTTCCATCAATGCCGAAAAGGTCGAATTGTGTCTGTTTGATAAAGATAAAGATAAAGAAACCCGTTTGGAGATGCCTTCGCGGCGCGGTTCGGTATTTTACGGATTTGTGCCGGACGTTAAGGCAGGACAGCGATACGGTTTTCGCGTGTATGGACGTGAAAACGCAGAATACGGCTCATGTTTTAATCCCAACAAATTGCTGATTGACCCGTATTCCAAAAAAATTGACGGCAAACCAAGCTACCGTACCGCTGAAGAAATGGCATGGTTCAGACCGGAAGATGAGCGCGACAATGCCGCTGTTGCGCCGAAAAGCGTCGTGATCGGACGCAGCCGATTTAATTGGGCCAAAGATTGCCGTCCGGAAATACCGTGGGGCAAAACCGTTATTTATGAAGCCCATGTCAAAGGGTTTACCAAGCAGTTCCCCGATTTGAAATATGCAGGTACTTATAAAGCCTTGAGTGATAAACGGGTTTTGGCCTATCTGCAAGAGTTGGGGGTAACGACGGTCGAGCTACTGCCGATTCATTATCATCTGGATGAATACCATCTTCAGCAGATGGGTTTGAGCAATTATTGGGGTTACAACACTTACTCCCATTTTGCCGTTGAGCCGTCTTATGCCGATAATCCCGAGCGTGCGGCGGCAGAGCTGAAACAAGCAGTTAAAGCCCTGCATCAGGTGGGTTTGGAAGTGATTTTGGATGTCGTGTACAACCACACGGCAGAGCAGGACGACAAAGGCCCGATGCTGTGTCAGCGCGGTATCGACAACACTTTATGGTATTGGCACACCCCTTACGGCAATTATGAAAACTGGTCGGGTTGCGGCAATACGCTCAATATTGTCCGGAGAGACGTTACCCGTTGGGCGGCAGACAGCCTGCGCTATTGGGCTGAAGAGTTTCATATCGACGGCTTCCGTTTCGACTTGGGAACCGTATTGGGACGCGAACCTGATTTCCAATCGTACGGCCGTTTTTTCCAAGTCCTGTATCAAGACCCGGTTTTGGCCGGTTTGAAACTGATTGTCGAAGCATGGGACATCGGCGAGGGCGGCTATCACTTGGGCAATTTCCCGCAACCTTTTGCTGAATGGAACGGCCGTTTCCGCGATGATATGCGCGCGTTTTGGTCATGGGAAAGCGGCAATTTGGGCGCATTTGCCGAACGCTTGGCCGGGTCGTCCGATATTTTCAACCACAGCGGCCGCCACCCGTCTGCCAGTATCAACTTCATCACTGCACACGACGGCTTCACTCTGCGCGATTTGGTCAGCTACAACGAAAAACACAACGAAGCCAACGGCGAAAACAACCGTGACGGGCATAATGAAAACATCAGCTACAACCACGGCGTAGAAGGCGAAACCGATGATGAAGAGGTTTTGCTCAACCGCGAATACACCTCCAAAGCGTTGCTTGCCTCCTTATTTTTATCCAACGGTACGCCCATGCTGTTGGCCGGCGATGAGTTCGGCAACAGTCAGCAAGGCAACAACAACAGCTACTGCCAAGATAATCCGATTACATGGTTGGATTGGCAAAATGAGTCCCATGTATTGCAAAATTACACTCAAGAGTTGATACGTGTTCGCAGCCAAATCAAGCTGCTGACAGATGATTGTTGGTGGGAAAAAGAGCGTGTGCAATGGCTCAATGCCGATAGCAGCCCGATGACCGAATATTGTTGGCACAACAGGGGCAGTAAGGCGATTCAGATTATTTTGGACGATGAATGGCTGCTGCTGGTAAATGCCAAACGTAGTCGTCAGTTATTTAACCTGCCTCAAGGTAATTGGGAAATTTCTTGCGTACCATCAGAGAAATTTAATTACGAAGAATCAGGAAAATGTGTTGTTGAGCATATGGGGATTTGGATTTTACATAAAATAAATTAAATGAGAATCAAACTATTGGTTGATTAACTCTTTGATATTTTGTCGATATTTGTTCATTTTTGGCTTGGTGGTATAAATTGAAAATGCCGATAAGATGATGAATGGTTTAATTGTTAATTGAATGTTTTATAAAGAAAAATATATCCTTTTTTTGAATCTTTCCGCTATAATCTCCTTAGTTTGTAACAAATCTACGCACCATTCTTTTCAGACGGCCTGTTGCCGTTGTCAGGCCGTCTGAAAACCGAGTTTCGTTGTTTTTAATAAAACCATCAGGCGCGTTGTCCAGTGCCTCACGCTAGAGAAAGGCTTCCATGGCTAAGAAAAAACTCCCCATCTCCGGTTACGATTATGTAATGCCTAAACCGGACGCCGAAACCATCCGCAAGTCCATCGTTTACAAGCTGATTTTCATCTTGGGCGTCGATCCTAAAGAAGCAACTTCACACCAATGGCTCAACGCCGCCATGCTTGCCGCGCGTGACCTGATTGCGGAAGATTTCCTCAAAACACGCCGCGCCCACATCGACAACAGCAAACGCATGGTTTATTACCTATCTATGGAATTCCTACTCGGCCGTTCGTTTGTCAACGCGCTGATTAACGAAGGCGTTTATGCCGAGTTTGAAGAAGCCTTCAAGCAACTGGGCAAAGAATTTGCCGATGTCTGCGAACAAGAAGAAGATCCGGGTTTGGGTAACGGCGGTTTGGGCCGTCTGGCCGCCTGCTTCCTCGACTCATTGGCAACCCTGCGCATTCCTGCTATGGGCTACGGCATCCGTTACCAATACGGTATGTTCAAACAAGAAATCGTGGACGGCCAACAAGTTGAAAAACCCGATTTGTGGCTCGACCAAGATTTAGCATGGCAGTTTGCCCGTCCGAACAAACAATATTCCGTCCGTTTCGGCGGCCAAGTATTGAACTTGGGCAACAAAAAAGAATGGCAGCCGAGCGAAGAAATCTCCGCTTGGGCATACGATGAAATTATTCCGGGCTATGGCGGCGAATGTGCCAACCCATTGCGCTTGTGGACTGCGCACGCAGGCAACCTGTTCGATCTTGCCGACTTTAACCGAGGCGACTATGCCTCTGCCGTTCGCGCACAAAACAGCGACGAAAACATCTCGCGCGTCCTCTATCCTAACGACTCTACCGATTCCGGCCGCGAATTGCGCCTGAAACAAGAATACTTCTTGGTTTCCGCTTCCGTTCAAGATATTGTTGCACGCCACAAATGCCGTTTCCCAAGCATCCGCACGCTGGCGGACGAAGTCGCCATCCACTTGAACGACACCCATCCGGTACTCGCCATTCCAGAATTGATGCGCATCCTGATTGACGAAGAAGGCATCGAATGGACTGAAGCATGGAATATGTGCTGTAAGATTTTCTCTTACACCAACCACACATTGATGAGCGAAGCCTTGGAAACCTGGCAGGTTGACCTGATGGGCCGTCTGCTGCCGCGCCATTTGGACATCATCTTTGAAATCAACGCCTACTTCCTCAATGCCTTACGCGCCATCGGCAACTTCGACGACGACTTTGTCCGCCGCGTATCCATCATTGACGAAACCCACGGCCGTCGCGTCCGCATGGCATGGCTTGCCGTGATCGGTTCGCACAAAGTCAACGGCGTGGCCAAAATCCACTCCGATTTGATGACCACATCCATCTTCGCCGACTTTGCCAAAGTATTCCCGGAACGCTTTACCAACGTAACCAACGGCGTAACCCCGCGCCGCTGGATCAACATCGCCAACCCGGGCCTGACCAAATTCTTGGACAAACATCTGGGAAACGAAGACTGGCGCCTGCATTTGGACAACCTGACCAAGCTCAACGACAAAGTGGACGATGCCTCCGTACAGGCAGAGTTCGGCGCAGTGAAAAAAGCCGCCAAAGAGCGCCTTGCCAAATACATCGAAACCGAGCTGGGCATCAAGGTCAATACCGATGCACTTTTCGACATCCAAATCAAACGTATACACGAGTACAAACGTCAAGCCTTGAACGTGATGCACATCGTCGACCGCTACAACAAAATCCTGGAAAACCCGGATTTTGATTGGCAGCCGCGCGTGTTCATCTTTGCCGGTAAAGCCGCATCCGCCTATTACATGGCGAAGAAAATCATCCGACTGATTAACGACGTTGCCAAAGTCATCAACAACGACCCCCGTATCCGCGACCTGATTAAAGTTGTGTTCATCCCGAACTACAGCGTCAGCCTCGCCCAAATCATCATCCCTGCCGCCGATTTGCACGAACAAATCTCACTGGCGGGTACAGAAGCATCCGGCACCAGTAACATGAAATTCGCCCTCAACGGCGCGCTTTGCATGGGTACGCTGGACGGCGCGAACGTTGAGATTTTGGAAAAAGTCGGCGCGGACAACTGCTATATCTTCGGTAACACCGTCGAGCAAGTCGAAGAAATCCGTCGCAACGGTTACGACCCGTTGAGCTATATCGAGCGAGACAGCGACCTGCGCCGCGTCGTCAACCAAATCAGCCAAGGCACTTTCTCTCCGGAAGAGCCAAACCGCTACAACGACGTGTTGCAACCATACGGCGACTTCTATCAACTGATGGCCGATTTCCGCAGCTACATCGACACGCAATACAAAGCGGACGAACACTACCGCAACGTATCCGCATGGCGCAAATCAGCCTTGATCAATATCGCCAACATGGGCTTCTTCTCATCCGACCGCTCCATCGCCGACTACTGCCGCGATATTTGGTACATCAAACCATTGAGCGAAAAAGAATTGCCCAGCAGAAATTAAGCGTTAAGCAGATAGCGAAAGCCGATACATCGGAAAGGTGTATCGGCTTTTTTTCAGACGGCATGAGATAGAAACGAGTAAAACAGTATGGTTATATTTATTACTGTTTTAGCGTATTTCAAATGACTCAATTTAAAATCGGTATTTAAAATTTAGTAGCCATTCATTCTGACGGTAGCGGTAATGTGCTGTATTGCTATGGGAGATTGAGCGTCTAAAACGAAATTCAGGATACACACCTTTAAGGTTCCACTGCGGAAAGCCTACAGCGGCTATCATGATGTATTGATTGTCGCGTCGCCGTCTGTTGTCGCTGACAAAACTTGCAGCATCATAAAGACTGCGGCGGTGAAGCAGGATGGTGTTGAGGTAAGTACCGCTTGAAAAAAAACTATATGCGCCCAGCCGTGTCGTATATTCCTTGCTGGAAGAAGATTTTTCGGGATAGGCTTTGCGTGTTACATCAAAGTTGGCGAACAGGCCGCTTTGGGGTGTGAGAGAAAATTCTGCCCCTACGCCCAGTTCGTATTGCTTATAGTCGGCAAAGTAATCTTTGTTTTGTCCACTGTATCCGGTCTTTTTTGCTCCGGCATGTGAGTTAATACGCCAGCGAGGGGAAAGTGTGCGTGACCAGTTGACATCCGCGCCCCATGCGCGGTAGTGGGTGTGGTGGTTGCGGAAATCATATTCGAAATAGGGTAGCAGAGAAAAGGAGGAGTGTGTGTCGGCATAGGCATATCCCGCGTACAGCGAACCGTTGTGATAGCTGTAATCCGGCATGGCCGCCGAATCTTTGTCTTTTTCCGTGTAGCGGTTGCCGTACAGGACACCGCGCACCTGTACACCATGATGCCCTTTGAGCGGGACGGTTTTTTCAGCGGTCGCGCTATAGGATAAGAAGGTTGAATCCGTTGGCGCAGGCAGGGTGCGCTCCATCAGGCACATGCCCGCGATTTCCCACACGCATTGGTTGATGCCGTTGCCTTGGTTTACATTGCTGTTGTAGCCGTAGCCGAGACCGATTTGGCCGTGCCAGTGGCGGCGTTTGCCCAGTTCGGATAGGTAGTTTTCCACGATGGGGCGGGTTTCAGCAGGAATATCTGTTTTCAGAACTTTTTCAAATGCGGCAGCGGACTCTTTGTTTTGGTTGTCTTCGGCATAAAACCGCCCCGCTTCGAGCAGCAGGCGTAGGTTGTCGGGTTCGGCTTCCAAGGCCGTCTGAAAACTGTTCCCTGCCGCGCGGAAATTCCCTTCGTCCCGTTTTTGCAGCGCATCGGCCAAATGAATCAGCGCGGGTTTATGCTGGGGCAGTTTGGCGTAGCGGGCAGCGAACTGGCGCACCTTGTGCCACTGCCGCGCGTTGAGGGCGTGGTAAATCGCGCTTTCCAGCTCTTCCGCCGTATCGCCGACTTGATAGACTGTACCGTCTATCATGATGTAGCCGTCGTTTTCCCCCACTTCACCGCGTGCCTGTTCCGTGTCCAGCCAGCCGCTTTCGCGGTATTGCTGCGTTTGGCGGCTGCTTTCGTCCAGCAGGCGGCGGCGTTCGTCCGCGGCATCGTCGGACGGAGCGGCAAGGCAGACCGTACAGAGCGGTAGAAAAAGCAGGCAGAAGTGGTGTTTCATGGGATGGGGTCCTTTGGGCGGAGAGGCCGTCTGAAAGAAGTCGGATTTGATAAAACCAAAGCGGGATGCAGACTATGGTCAAGCTGCATCCCGTTGTATTCTTGACAATTTGGGCTTATTATTTGCGGCCGCCGAAGGCTACATCTTTATCCGCCCCCGCGCGATCCACGATACCGGCCAAGGCTTCCGCACCGTTGCCGTAGAAACGGCCGGTAATATGTTCGTTTGCCTTGCCGTTGTCAAATGTGCCGTTGCTCCGAATATTGGTACCGGCGAAGTTTACACTGTCGCCTGGACGGGAGATACTACCTGTCAGTGAACCTGACCCTGTTCCGTAGTTGGCGGTAAGTGTACCGGTATAGAAATCGTTGCGGCCGGGAGTGTGTTTGTTCACGCCCAATACATTGTATTTAGCATTAACGAGTTTCGGCATATTTCGGGTCGGATTGTCGCCCACATACCAAACGGTGCGTTTGCCATCCGCCATATTCAAATCGGTGCTGTTGTCAGACGGGTTGCCCTTGCGTGGTGCCCATTCGCCGAAGAACACGTTGCCGTCGCTGCCGTTCATACCCGGCACCTTGGCGATGACCAGGCCGCCGAATTTGGGTGCGGCGGGAATGGCCGGGTTGGCCATCTGGCGCACGCTGTACACTTCGGTGTTGTGGGCGCGGTTTTCATACCACACCTGTCCCAACGGCGGATTATAGAACCAGCCGATTACCGGTTTCACATCCTTTAAGGTCAGATAATGCGGATTGCGCGTGCCGTCCACATTAGCATAGGGGTTATTGCCGTTAATCGGAACTTTCTGTGTGCCCTGTTTATATTTGATACCGATATGTTTAACCGGGCCGTTTTCCAGATTGATGGAGTTTGACCAACTATGGCCGTTGTCGGTACTGAATGCCAAGCCTGCCTTGCCTTTACCAAAAGGCTGACTATCGGATTCACCGGGTTTGACTGTTGTTGGCTTCTTGTCTATGTTCGTTTGACTTGAACCACCTTCTGGAGCGGCGACGGCTACGCCAAAAACGCCGCACAGCGTCGCGGCCAACAGGGTTTGTTTGAAGATAGACATAATAAGTCTCCTTTTTAACATTAAGTGAATAACAACAAACATCCGCTTTATTGCCGCCGGCTGGCGGAAAAAACGGCAAAAAGCCTTCCCCTGCGGGGCGGTTTGGTTTGTGTATCCCTATGTCCGGCGCGTTTGCCGCGCCTGTCGTTATCCGTCCGGCTAAAATTTCGCCGTCAGCCCGAAGGTAACCGTCCTGCCCGGCCCGGGGGCGGGCACGTTACTCATCGGGTCGAGGTAGTAGCGGTTGGTCAGGTTGGTGATGCCGAGATTGACGTTGAGATTTTTGTGTACCTGATAGCGGCCGTACACGTCCCATGTCAGCGAGGGGTTCCAATGGTAGGGCTTGCCGGTGCTGTTGAAGATATGCCCCAAACCCCGCTTCAGCAGTTGGTCGTATTGCTTGGTGTTGACGCGGCTGTGGTAGATGCCGCGCAGGCCGAATTCGAGTTTCTCGCCCAAGGCGCGCATGCCCGCATCAAGGTTGACCGAATACTTCGGCTGAAGTGCCTGGTAGCCGCGTGTGCTGCCGTAGCCTCCTTCAATGCAGACCGGTATGCCTGTGTAGCCGTAGGGGTCGAAATCGAAGGCCGTGTCGCGGTCGCACATCTGCTGTTTCAGGCGGTAGGTCGCGCCCAGCGCAGCGAAGAAGCGGCCGCTGTCGATGCGGCCCTGCCATTCCAGTCCGGCGGTATCCTTGCTGTCGTATTGCACGGTGCGAAAATGGTCGGTGGTCTCGATCACGTTCCGGATGCGGTTGCGGTAGTAGGTCAGGCGCATATCGCCTTGGCGCAGCCGGGCAAAGTGCGGTGCGAAGTTAAAGTTGTAGCCGATTTCCAGGCTGCGGCTGCGTTCCGGCTTAAAGCGGAAATTCGGTGCTTTGGGCGATCCGACATAGGCCAGGTCGTTGTAAAAGCTGCCGACTTCGTACACGCTGGGGAAGCGGGTCATCTGCGCGTAGCGTACGAACAGGCGGTTGTTGTCGGTCAGGTCGTAGCTGACGGCGACGGTCGGTGCCCAAGCATGGGCGCGTATCGGTTTGGGCTGCGCCCAGTATTGCTCTTCAGTGTAGTGTTTATTGATAATCTTATGTCCTGATCCGGTATCACCGCCGGTTTCCGGATAACCGACACCCATATTGGATAGTTTTCCTGCTTTGTAATGATCAAGACAGGTTGTTACGCTATTTCTTATACAGTTCTCAGAATTCCCCAACCCTGCCCAATATCGGTAATGTGACTGATTCAATCCCTGTGGATTGGCAACCTTTTCCTGATAATTTTTCACAAAATCATGGAAATGTTCGGGCAGCGAACCGCTGTCCAGCTTGCCGTTCACAAACGGCACATATACGGGGCGCACCCGGTACAACGGATGATTTTGAGAATTATTACCATAATAACCTGTACCGTCACCATAAGCAAGCCCGTCACTGCCGATATATTGATACTGGTCGTATACCTTATATTCCGAACTATTATACTCTTTCGGCAGTTTATAGCGTGCGCCGTGCGCCTGCATAGCCCGGTCGGCAGCGGCGATGGCGGCATCATCGCCTGACTGGTGGGCACGTCGGCTCTGTTCGGATACCGCGTCCCAATCGCGCCGCTCCCGATCGCCAACCAGATCGAAATATGGGATGTACACACCGTCCGAATAAGTGCCGCTGTCGCCACCTCCGGCCTGATAGCGTGGGTCGCGGCGGGCGCGGCCTTCGGCCAGGGCGGTATCGAAGCCCCTGAAGTTGTGGTAGCGGATGCCGGCGGAGATTTTCAAACGGTCGGTGGCCTGCCAGTCGAATACCAAGTTTGTTCCCCATTCGCGCCGTTTGCCACCGCGTGGGCCGGCGATTTTCGTCATGCCGGTGGCCATGCCGGCAAGATTGAACAAATCCTGAGAGTTAACCACATCCACTTCTTCCTCAAGCTTCTCGTTCTGATAGTCGGCGGACAGGGTCATGTTCAGGCGCGGGTGTAGGCGGAAGCGGTTGTTGAGGTCGAAGCCCGTACGGCTGACGCGGGTTTTCTGTTCTGCTCCGGAAAGCACACGGTATTGTCCGTTTTCGTTGGGCAGGATTTTCATCACTTCTTCTTTGCTCAAACCGTTGATGCCGTAATCGTTCAGCAGGCTGCCGCAGCTGCTGTAGTTGTCAGCATAATCTGGCGGAAGTTGTCCGCGTTTGGTACACCAGTACCAGGCATCGTAATAGGGGTCGGGGCGGGCGGCAGACAAATCCATGCCGCCGCTCTGGTGGCGGGTGGAGTTGGTTTTGATGCGCCACAAGTTGGCCTGCAGGTCTATCCAGCGGCTGTTTTCGGGCTTCCAGTCCCAGCCGAGTTTGTAGGTGTCGGTGCGGATATTGGAATTGATACTTTGCATCTGCGGCGACAATGATCTGGGGCGGCTGCTGGGGTTGTGCTCTTCCATATTCATCACATAGGTGGCGTGGAAGGGGTTGATTTCGCCGAAGCGCACATCGGTGCGCATATACTGCCAGCCGAGTTTATGGTTGCCAGGCAGATGCCAGTTGTTTTTCAGCAGCAGGGTTTTGGTCCTGATGTTGCTGTTGAACACTTCCACGCCGGGATGGTAGACCTTGGCCATATTGGGTACGAAGGTGGCGGAGTTTTTGCAGTCAAATTCGCTGCCGCCTTCATCGCCGCATTTTTGCAGGTCGTATACCGGATTGTGCAGGTAGCCTTCCGCACCCTTGCGTCCGGCAAAGTAGTTGCCCTTATTACGGTAGCTGTAGGCGGCCAGGCCGTCTGAAAGTTCGGTTTTGAAGGCGGCGGCGGCCATATAGCTGCGGTCATTGCTGAAACGCCAATTGTCGCGGCCGCTTTTATGTTTGGGCGGGGTCAGGCCGTCGGCCACCAAGGCCTGCGGGCTTTGTTTGCCGGTATGCGGGTCGACGCCGCCGCCCGCGCCGTCGGCCGTCGCGCCGAAGGGCAGGGTTCGGTAGTCTTCCCAGCCCAGCCATTGGTTGAGGTTGTTGGCCTGTTTGTTGCTGTTGTTGGAAAACTCGGTTTTCAGCTGGAAGCCGAATTTCTGCCCTTCCGGCACGATGTCGCCGGCTTCGATGGTGCGGATGGTTACCGCGCCGCCGACACCCGATTTCAAGCCGCGCGTGAGGGCGGGGCTTTTTTCCACCGCGATGCTGCGGAACAGGGCGGGGTCGAGGTAGTTGCGGTCGCCCACGCCGTAGTTGTTCATCCATACGTCGATAGTCTGCTCGGTGCCGTCAATGGTAACCGGGATGCGGCCCTTGCCGGTGATGCCGCGTATGTTGGGCGTAATCGCGCCGCCGGCGGTGCGGGTGTTCATGTTGTACACGCCGTTTAAGCCTTTGAGTACGTCGCCGGCGGATTGGACGCGGTAGCGTTCGAGGTATTCTTTGCCGACATAAGCGTTGGAGACGTTTTTGTAATACACGTCGTCCGCGCCTTTTTGGTCGTTGGTACGTTTGCCACTGACAACAACGGTATCCAATTCCTGGTATTGTTCTGGTTGAGCTGAGGTTTCGATGACATTAGCAACGGTTAATGTACTGAATGCGCTGGCAAGGCTGAGAATGATTATTTTGGGTTTGGGAGTAAAAGCAGACATAGTTTCTCTTTGTTAAGAATTTAATATAAGAGGTTAAAATACTCTTTTATATAAAAAATATAAAATTTTTAAATATTATTAATATTTATATAATAATTGATTATTCTTATTATTATTGAAATAATCTAATAAATAGTTGTTTTTATCATAATTTTGTTTGGATCATATTCAGATAAATAGAGATATGAAAAGGCCGTCTGAAAATTTTCAGACGGCCTTTTGTTTATTTGCTTTGAGAATCAATCAAGCAAGCAAGATTATTTTTCAGCTTCTTCAAAGCCGACGACTTCGAGGCCGAAGCCGGTGAGGCCGGTGAAGGATGACGGCTGACCGAGGACGCGCAGTTTTTTGACGTTGAGGCCGGCGAGGATTTGTGCGCCTATGCCGTAGCTTTTGCTGTCCCATTTGTAGGCTTGGTTTGCGCCTTTGGGCAGGGTGCGGTCGAGCAGGGTGGCGCCGTCTTCGGTACGGTGCAGGAGGATGACTACGCCGCTTTCGGCTTGTTGGATGCGCTCAAGGGCTTTAGGCAGTGACCATGAATGGCGTGGGTTGGCTTGGATGAAGTCCATGACGCTGAAGGGTTCGTGGACGCGGACGAGGGTTTCTTCGTCGGCGGTTGGTGTGCCTTTGACGAGGGCGAGGTGGGTTTCGCCGGAGAGTTTGTCGACGTAAACGTGTTGTTGGAACTCGCCCCACGGGGTTTGTACGGGTGCGTTGCCCATGTCTTCGAGCAGGCTTTCGGTACGGCTGCGGTATTCGATGAGGTCGGTAATGGTGCCGATTTTGAGGTTGTGTTCTTCGGCGAATTTCATCAATTCGGGCATACGCGCCATGGTGCCGTCGTCGTTGATGATTTCGCAGATGACGGCGGCGGGAATCAGGCCGTTCATTTGTGCCAGGTCAACGCCGGCTTCGGTGTGTCCGGCGCGGACGAGTACACCGCCTTTTTGGGCGCGCAGTGGGAAGATGTGGCCGGGTTGGACGATGTCTTCGGGTTTGGCGGATGGGGAAACGGCGGTTTGAATGGTCAGGGCGCGGTCGGCGGCGGAAATGCCGGTGGTGATGCCGTGGGCGGCTTCGATGGAGACGGTAAAGTTGGTGCCGTATTGCGCGCCGTTTTTCTGGGTCATCATGGGCAGGCCGAGTTTTTCGACCATTTCGCCGTCCATCGGCAGGCAGACCAGGCCGCGTGCGTTTTTGATCATGAAGTTGATGGCTTCGGGGGTAACGAATTGGGCGGCCATCAGCAAGTCGCCTTCGTTTTCGCGGTCTTCGGCATCGGTGATGATGACCATTTTACCGGCTTTGATGTCTGCTAGGATTTCGGGGATGGTGGAGATGTGGGACATGGTATTTCTTTCTTGGCTGATGGTGGGGGCGTGGCGGTCTTGATGGTCTTGATCCAGCCACATGTCGGGCATATTGGCTGCCTGCTCGATTTTTCGGGCTTTTTTCTCGCCGAAAGATTTGTTTTTCAGCAGGGCGGACAGCTCGCCTTGGTTGATGGCGATGGCTTGGGCAAACTTGGTTTGCTGGCCGTTGTGGTGTTGTGTTATCCATTGCCGCAGGTTGTGGCGGCGCAGGTCGGTGGTATTCATGATGGGAAGAAGTTGAATTGTGTGTAATGAATTGTAGTCTTGTCTTTACCAAAAGGCAAACTTTGTTTGCAGGGATTTTTTTATTACTTTTTGGTAATGAAATTTATTGTTTCAGACGGCCTGAATATGGCTTGAAATTGATGGTTTTGGGAGAATATGAGGAATGTTTTGATGATTATTTTAACGGGGGATGTTTGAAATGAAAATGTTTGGGCGCGGATTGGCCGTGCTGGTGTTGTGTGCGCTGACGGCTGCGGGTGGCTGGTTTTATGCCCTGCATGGTCAGAACGAAGAACATCAGGTTTTGTCCCGTGAGGGGGTTTTGATGCAGATTAAGCAGATGAACCGCTTGGAAAGTACGGCGTTTTATATCGATACGATTATCCGTACGGAGAAAAAAGGGGACTGGCGCAGGCTGTGGCAGGATTCGCAAAGCGGTATTTTTATTGTGCGCGGTAAGGTGTTGGCCGGTTTGGACTTGGACAAATTAGGCGCGGACAATGTCAATATTGTGGATGACAAAGTCTTAATCAGCCTGCCGGCGGTGGAAATTTTGAGCGTGGATTTGGAAAATATCGAAGTGTACGATATTCAGACCGGATCGTTTAATTTGCTGCCTATGGATAAGTCGGTATTTAAGACGGTGCAGGAAGAGGCGAGACGGCAGGTGTTGCAAAGCGCGTGTAAGGCTGAGATTTTGGAACATGCCAACCGTCAGGTGCAAATGCAGTTGGAAAACTTGTTTGCATTGACGCAGACGAAGGTATCCGTCTATCCGGCTGCGGTAGGGAAGTGCGGTTAAATAGATTGCTTGCAAAGATAAGGCCGTCTGAAAAATTTTCAGACGGCCTTTGTTTCATCAAGCCATTATCCGCGTCGTAAAACGGCAGTATTGATGTATTTTTGAATACCGATGGCAATGGCTTGGGCGCATTGTTGGCGGAATGATTCGCTGCTGAGCAGCCGCTCTTCGGTAGGGTTGGAGAGGAAGGCGGTTTCCACCAAAATGGACGGAACATCCGGCGCGCGGAGGACGGCGAAGTTGGCCTCGTCAACGCGGCCTTTGTGCAACTGGTTGAGCTTGCCTAATTCGGTCAAGACGGAATGGCCGAGCTTGCGGCTGTCGCGCAGGGTTGCGGTTTGGGTCATGTCTAAAATGGCGTTGTCGACATTGGGGTTGCCGCTGGTTTGTACGCCACCGATGGCATCGGCGTTGTTTTGGGTTTGGGCAAGGAATTTTGCCGCCGAGCTGGTCGCGCCTTTGGTATTGAGCATATACACGCCGGTACCGCGAGCGGACGGGCTGGTAAAGGCATCGGCGTGGATGGACACGAATACGTCGGCATTGCGTGCACGGCCTTTGGCAACGCGTACGCCCAATGGGATAAAGATGTCTTCGTTGCGCGTCATGAATACGTTGTAACCCAAGGCTTCGAGGCGTTTTTTGGTTTCGCGGGCGATGGAGAGTACGACGTTTTTCTCTTTGAGGCCGCTCGGGCCGATTGCGCCGGGGTCTTCGCCGCCATGCCCGGGGTCGATCATAATCACAGGACGGCGGTTGCCGCCGCTGCCGCGATTGCTTTTAGGGGCAGGGGTGTCGTATGCGATATTGGTATTCGGACGTTGTTTGGGGATATTGCCGTTGAGCAAGGCCATCATCGGGTCGTTGGCATCTGCGCCGTGCGGATAGAGGTCGATAACCAGACGGTTTTTGAAGTTGCCGACGGGTGCTAGTGCGAAGACTTGCGGATGGGTGCTTTGCTTGAGGTCGATGACGATACGCACGGTGCTGGGCGTATTTTGACCGGCGCGAATGCTGCGGATAAAAGGGTCGTTAGACAGCACTTTGCTGGAAATGCCTTGCAGGACGCTGTTGATTTCCGCACCTTGAATATCCACGACCAACCGGCTGGGGTTGTCCAACATAAAATGTTGGTATTTCATCGAGTGGTTGCTCTCAAGGGTAACGCGTGTGTAGGCGTTTGCCGGCCAAATGCGGACGGCAAGGAATTGCGCAGGAGAGGCCGGTTTGGCCAATGCGGCACCAACGGGCGTGAGGGTGAGAAATAGTCCTGTGCCTTGACGGAGAATGTGTCTTCTAGTTAATTTGACCATGATTCTAAACTTTTTCGGCCTTGGTTTGTGTGGGCGGAAAAGGTGCAGGTTCTGCCCTTATCGGTGTACGTTAATGTAATGGTAATGTCTGCCGGAGGCGTGAATTCCCCGCCTTGCTGCGGCCATTCGATGAGGCAGACGCTGTCGGGCGCAAACAATTCGTCCAAACCGGCATCTTCCCATTCCTCGGGCATGGTAAAGCGGTAGAGGTCGAAATGGTGGAGGGTGAATGTATCCAGCGGATAAGATTCGACAATGGTGTAAGTCGGGCTTTTGACTGCGCCCGTATGCCCAAGTCCGCGCAAAATCCCGCGTGTCAGCGTGGTTTTGCCTGCACCCAGCCCGCCTTCAAGATAGATGGTCAGCGGAGCGGAAAGTCGCTTGCTCCATTCTTCACCCAGTTTCAGGGTTGCTTCTTCATCGGGCAGAAAACGGGTGTACAGTCCGTTTGAGTGCATGGGAATAGGCCTTGTCGTTCAAAAGGCTTAATTATGATGGAATTGGCGGCGTTTGCAAACCTGATAGACGATAAAGTTAGATAAAGATAGTGTTGAGGCCGTCTGAAAACGGAATTCAGACGGCCTTTAATGTTAAAATGAAAATATCCCTCACAAAATTGCGAGACAGCTTATGCCTTTATCCATAGACGAACAATTATTGCCGCACCGCAATGCCATCGACAGCATCGATGCGGAAATCCTCCGTTTGCTCAACGAGCGCGCCGGTCATGCGCATGCTATCGGCGAATTGAAAGGGACAGGCGCGGTGTACCGTCCTGAGCGGGAAGTGGCCGTTTTGCGTCGGATTCAGGATTTGAACCACGGCCCTTTGCCTGATGAATCGGTTACTCGGCTGTTTCGCGAGATTATGAGCGAGTGTTTGGCGGTAGAACGTCCGCTGACGATTGCCTATTTGGGCCCGATGGGAACATTCACCCAACAAGCCGCCATCAAACATTTCGGCCACGCCGCACACACCATGGCGTGTACCACCATCGACAACTGCTTCAAACAAGTTGAAACGCGCCAAGCCGATTATTTGGTGGCACCGGTAGAAAATTCGACCGAAGGCTCGGTGGGGCGCACTTTGGACTTGTTAGCAGTAACTGCATTGAAAGCCTGCGGCGAAGTGGTTGTCCGTATTCATCATAATCTGCTGCGTAAAGACAGCCACGAAATCGGCGGCATTACCAAAGTTTTTGCCCATGCCCAAGCCTTGGCGCAATGCAACGACTGGCTCGGCCGCAACCTGCCCAATGCCGAGCGTATCGCCGTAGCCAGCAATGCCGAAGCAGCGCGTTTGGTTGCCGAATCTGACAGCCCGAATGTGGCCGCCATTGCCGGACGTATTGCCGCGGAAATTTATCAGTTGAGTTTTGCTGCCGAGTGTATCGAAGACGAACCAAACAACACCACGCGCTTCTTGGTGATGGGCCATCAAGAAACCGGCCGCAGCGGCAACGACAAAACCTCTTTGGTCGTATCTGCGCCCAACCGTGCCGGTGCCGTTACTTCTTTGTTGCAACCCTTCACCGAGTTGGGCATTTCCATGACCAAATTTGAAAGTCGCCCAAGCAAATCGGTTTTGTGGGAATACCTGTTCTTCATCGACATCGAAGGCCATCAAAGCGATGAAAATGTCCAAAAAGCCTTGCAGCTTTTGGGCGAACGCGCTTCCTTCGTGAAAGTTATCGGCTCTTATCCGACCGTTGTTTTGTAAGGATTATTGGGCATCAAATGCCGTCTGAAAAGTTTTCAGACGGCCTAAATTATGTTCTCAATAGTTGCCATTTATGCAACATTATTGGCAGATTGATGTCAGTAAGTTTGCATGATTGGAAATGAACCCTCTATAATCCGAGCGTTTTTAATATTTTCATGCGAAGAAAGGAGCAAGCCATGACATGCAATACTTCAATCCGCTCAATCACATTCTTTGCAGCCCAAGCGTCGGTCTGACTTTCGGATAACGCTTTTCGCATTCCATGTCGCCCGCTTCGGGCTGCTTTCCCTACGATTATCGGCTAGAAACCAGGCCGTCTGAATATTTCGCAGACGGTGGATACCTATTGTCATCTGTTGACGGTTTCTATCCGTTTTAAAGAAAGCATAAACACATGGGCAATTACCCCCATCATATTCAAATTATTGCCGATTCAAATACATGGATTGAAGGCAACGCTGTCGCACAGCTTGAAACCACCGCCCGATTACCGCATATGTTGCGCGTTGCCGGAATGCCGGATTTACACGCAGGGCGCGGTTATCCTGTAGGCGCGGCATTTTTCAGTGACCGTCATTTTTATCCTGCCCTGATTGGGAACGACATCGGTTGCGGTATGGCGTTTTGGCAGATCAATTTGCGCGCAGCCAAACTCAAACCGGCCAAACTCGCCAAACAGCTGGGCAATATCGATACGCCGTTGGATAAAGACAAACAGGTCGATTTATTAGGCGACGCTATCAATATGCGCCAATTTTCAGACGGCCTTGCCGTGGGTACGATTGGCGGCGGCAACCATTTTGCCGAGTTGCAAACCGTTGATACCGTTTATCGCGCCGATCTGCTTCCGCCCGATTTCGATGAAAACCATCTGCAACTATTAGTGCATAGCGGTTCGCGTGGATTGGGTCAGCAGATTTTGCAACGCCATATTGCCGCCTTTGGGCATCAAGGTTTGGCGGAAAAGGGCGAAGCGGCGGCAGCCTATCTTGCCGAACACCAAGCAGCCCTGGAATTTGCCAGCCTTAACCGCCGTTTGATTGTAGCCAGAATGCTCAACCGTTGGCGCGCAGAAGGAACATGCCTGCTCGATGTCCATCATAATTTTTTGGAACAAACCGAGATTGACGGCACGACCGGTTGGCTGCATCGAAAAGGCGCAACGCCCACCGATAAAGGCTTGGTCATGATACCCGGCTCGCGCGGCGATTACAGCTATCTGGTCCAACCTGCAGAAGACTGCCAAATTTCATTGAATACCTTGGCTCACGGCGCAGGTCGGAAATGGCAGCGCGGCGAATGCAAAGGCAGGCTGTCGCACAAATATACTGCCGACAGCCTGCGCCAGACCGAATTTGGCAGCGTAGTCGTTTGTCAGGATAAGGCACTGATTTTTGAAGAAGCACCGCAGGCTTATAAAAGCATCGACAGCGTTATTACTGCCATGAAAAACGCTGGTTTGATTGAATTGGTCGCGCGGTTCAAGCCTGTTTTGACTTATAAAACCGGCGGCGAGTGTGGAGCGTAAAGATGAAACAGAATACACCAGCGATTTATCTACAAATTTCCACCGCGCAAGGGCCGGCGGAGTGCCGTATATTTGCCCGTTTCGTTTTGGGCAAGCTGCTTGCCGAAGCTCAAGCAAAAGGCATTGATGCCGAACTTGTTACTGAAACCGCCGATAAGCACGGCATTTTGTCGGCAATGCTCAAATTGGAAGGGCAGAAAGCCGAAAGTTTGGCACAAGCTTGGCAGGGGACGCTCCAATGGATATGCCCCAGCCTTGTCCGCCCGAAACATCCGCGCAAAAATTGGTATATAGGCGTTTTCCGCTTGCCCGATATGCCGCAGACGTATGAAATGCCGTTTGAAAACGGAATCGAGTTTCAAACCTGCCGTTCGGGCGGCAAGGGTGGGCAACACGTCAATAAAACCGAAAGCGCCGTCCGCGCCACCCATAAAGAAAGCGGCATTTCCGTGCGGGTCGAGAGCGAACGCAGCCAGCATGCCAATAAAAAATTGGCGGTAATGTTATTGGCGCAAAAACTGGCGGAGCATCATGCCGGACAAGCTGGAAGTTTTGCGCAGGAGCAGCACGCGCAACTCTATCAAGTTGAGCGCGGCAATCCGAAAAGGACGTTTGTCGGAGCTATTTTTAAGGAGAAGTAATTTGCCTGCCGGATAAACAGGCATAGTGAAAACATAAACCAAAGGCCGTCTGAAAACTTTCAGACGGCCTTATATCGTTTTATCGATTAGCGTTCGCTCAACGCTTGTTTCATACGCGTAATTGGTTTGATCAGGTATTGGAAGATGGTTTTTTCGCCGGTTTTGATGTCCACCGTTGCAACCATGCCCGGAATAATCGGCATAGGTTTGCCGTTTTTGTCTTTCAGGGAGTTGTTTTCGGTTTGGACGAGAACACGGTAATAGACTTGGTTAGGGTCGAGTTTCAGGTCGTTGGCACGGTTTTGCATGGAGTTGCTGACGGTATCGGCGCCGACGAGGGTAACCTTGCCTTCCAAACCGCCGTAGATGGAGTAGTCGTAGGCGCTGACTTTAACCAATGCAGGTTGGCCTGCGCGGATAAAGGCGATGTCTTGCGGGCGGATATAGGCTTCGACCAGCAGTTTGTCGTCAACCGGGACGATTTGCATGATGTCTTCGCCTGCGTTCACAACGCCGCCGATGGTGGTGACTTTTATGCCTTTGACGATGCCGCGCATAGGCGCGCGGATTTGCGAGCGTTCAACCGGGTCGGCACGCATGGCAACGTTTTCTTTGGATTGCGCCAGCTCGGATTCGGCTTGCAAGAGTTCGTTGTTGGCATCGGCTTTGTAGCGGTTGCGGCGTTCGGAGATTTGGGTGGCCAAGTCTGCGGAATCGCGGCGCATTCTTAAAAGTTCGACTTCGGAAACCACGCCTTCGGCAACCATAGGCGCAGTAATGGCGATTTCGCGGTCAAGCGCGGCCTTGCTTTGGGAGAGGCCGCTGACGGCGTCGGTCATGGCTTGACGGCGTGCTTTGTAGGCGGCGATTTCGCGACGGCGGAGTTCAGGGCCCACGCTGTCAGGGAAGGAGAGCTTGGTGCCGTAGGCCTCAGCTTTAAGGCGGGCAACAGTGGCTTCGAGGTTTTCGACTTTGGCTTCGCTTTCACGCAAAACGGCGGAGCTACGTGTGTCGTCGAGTTTCATCAGAATTTGATCTTTCTCGACCATGTCGCCTTCTTTAACCATGATTTCGGTTACGATGCCGGGGTCGAGGCTTTGGATTACTTGCTCACGGCTGCTGGGAATGATATTGCCGTTGCCACGGGTCACTTCCTCGACAGGGCTGTTGTATGCCCAAACGACGAAGACGACCAGGAAAAGGAAGAATAGGATGATGACCCAAAATTGACCGCTGTGTTTTTCTTTTTGAAGGGCGGCATTGAGGTCGTTGATGAGGTGTAGGTCTTTGGATTTGACGTTGTTTTCGCGGCTCATAATCGTGTATCTTTATTGTGTTTGGTGGATTGTAACCATTAGGGCAGGCCGTCTGAAAGAGTAAGTAGGTTTCAGACGGCCTTTTGCTTTATTGTGCTGCCGATTGAGGGGCTACGGCAGCTTGTTGTTGCTGCTGTTTGACTGCAGCAGCTTGTTGCTGTTGTTGTTTGACGTTGGCTGCTTTGGCCTGTTCGTTTTGCATGAGTTTTTGCAATACCAGATCACGCGGGCCGTCCATCACGACTTTACCATTGTCCATCACAATGATGCGGTTGACGATTTGTAGCACTTGCGGACGGTGGGTCACCAAAAGCATGGTACGGTTGCGGCCCCATTGGGCAATGGCATTGAGCGCCATACGCTCAGTAGCTTGGTCCAGGCTGGTGGTCGGCTCGTCCAGCAAGACGACTTTCGGATTGCGCAAGGTCATGCGTGCCAGGGCGATGATTTGTTTTTGACCGCCGGACAAGCCCAAACCGTCTTCACCCAGAGGCATATCCAAACCGCGCGGATGGTTGCGGATGATTTTGTCGAGGCCGAAGCGGTTGAGCGCAGTCAGTAAGTCTTGGTCGGTAGAGTAGCTGCCGGTACGTGCCAAGTCCATGTTTTCGCGCAATGTGCCGAGGAACAGGCGTGGCGATTGGCTTAACAGCAGAACTTGATCGCGCAGGAAGTTGGGATCAAGCTGGCGCATATCGACGCCGTCAAGGGTAACATTGCCTTTTTCAGTGTCGTACAGACCGCTGGCCAGTTTGAGCATGGTGCTTTTACCGCTGCCGATGCGGCCCAAAATACCGACTTTTTCGCCCGGTTTGATGGTCAGGCGCAAATCTTCGACGGCGCTGTTGTTGTCGGCTTGATATTTGAACGATACGTTTTCAAAGGTAATGTTGCCTTGAACGTTATCTAAAGTAATGTATTTGCGTTCCGGATTACGCTCGATAGGGCGGGTAACGATATCGTTGACGCCTTTGAGGGCAAGTTTGGCCTGTTGGAAGCGGGTAGCCAAACCGGCAATTTGTGCCAATGGTGCCAAAGCGCGGCCGGACAGAATCACGGAGGCAATCAATGCACCCATGGTGATGCGTTCCGCATGGTTGTCGGCATGAATCAAATAGGTACCGACAACGACCAAAAAGACGGTATTGAGCTGCTGCATGGCAACGGCAAAGTTGACCATGAAGTTGCTGGTGTCTTTGACTTTGATGGAAGAAGCGGAAGTTTTGGCGGTGTATTCGTCCCAGCGTTGTTGCGCCCAAGATGTGGCGTTGTTGGTTTTCAGGGTTTCGATGCCTTCGATGGCTTCAACGGCAAGGCCGGAACGTTGCGAACCTTCTTTCATCGATTCGTTGATGTGGCGAGAGAGCGGGCGTTGTACGACAAAACCGACAATCACGACAATCGGAATGATGGTCAGGGGAACGAGTGCCAGTTTGCCGCCGACCATGGAAATTACAAAGATAAACAGCAACAGGAAAGGCAAGTCGACAATAGTCAACAAGCTGGCACTGGTCATAAACTCGCGTACGGCTTCAAATTCGCGCAAATTACTGGCGTATGAACCGGAAGAAGCTGGACGGTCTGCCAGACGCAATGCCATCACTCGGCGGAACAGGGCGGAGCTGATGATCAGGTCGGCTTTTTTGCCGGCAATATCGGTCAAATGACCACGAATCATCTTGGCGGCAAATTCAAACAAAATTGCCAAGACCACGCCGATGCTCAAAACCCACAAGGTTTCATAGGCTTGGTTGGGAATCACGCGGTCGTACACGTTCATCACATACAGGGAGCTGACGAGTGCAAGGAAGTTGATGATGATGGTGGCCAAAATGACTTGGTAGTAGTAGCTGCGGAAACGCCAAATGACTTTCCAAAACCATGCTTTAGGCAGATGGTATTCAGGCAACTCCGAGCGCATATCGGTCGCCATTTTGGGTTTGATAAACCAGCAGTAACCCAAATACAGGCCGGAGAGCTGCTCATGGCTGAGTTCCTGTTCCAAACCGTCAACCTGGCGGATATGGTATTTGCGCTCTTGGCCGGAGCCTTCGATTTGGGTGATGACCGCAGCCTCTTCGTTGTGCAGGATAATCATAACCGGCACGGCGAGTGAGGGGATGTCTTCCAGATTGCGTTTGGATAAGGTGTTTTCAAAGCCGTGGCTGCGCAGGACTTCGACCAGCGAGTGATAGTTGACCTTGAGATTTTTGTCGCGCACGACTTCGGCGGACAAAGCGGCTTCGGATACGGGTGCACCTAAAAGGCGGGTCACTAAAACGATGTGTTCAATGATGGCTTTCATATTTTTTCGCGTAATGTTTTTGGTTTAACCGGCGGATATGGCTTTATTTTTGTGCCAAACCGACCCAAGCGGAGATTTTGGCCTGGGTATTTAAATAGTCGAGCGCCGCATCGCGGAAATCGTTGCGGGCGGCAACATAATCCTGCTCGATGGAGGATAACTCGCTGTATGCGCTCAAAACGTCGGTCAGCGTACGTCGGGCGATTTTAAACTGCAATTCGTACACCTTGATGACTTCTTTTTGGGCGGCGATGTGTTGCGCCGTCAGCGCGGTACGCTGTTCGCTTTCCTGCATATCGATGGCGGAAGTTTGCACACGCTCGTTCATATCGCGCAGGATTTGTTCGGACTTGGCTTCTGCGGCAATCAATGATTTGGCATTGCGTTCTACATTGTGGCGTGCGGCAATATCCAACACATTCCATGCAACGTTTAAATAAAGCTGTCTGGTGTTGCGCGTTGCACTGCCTTCCAAATTGAGGGCAGGCAGGCGTTCGGCTTTGGAAGCGTCCAAATCGGCACGGACGCTGTCGCGCTCGGCTAATTGCGCCTGATAGGACGGATTGTTGTTGCGGTTGGGGTTGTTGAAGCGTTCGCTGATGGATTTCGCCGTGTCGTTTTTAAACGGATCTTCCAAATCGTTGGCAGTCAGCTGGCGAGAGGTATAGCGGGACAGGCGGCTCAGGGCCAAATCCATGGTGCGGCGCTGTTGGGCAATAATGTTGGCTACTTGCAGTTGGCGCGCGCGCGCTTCAATCAGCTCGGAACGGCGGCCGGCATCATATTTGACGATGGTATCCAAGTCTTTTAAGAGCTTGTTGTGGCGCGCCAAAGTCTGCTCGTTGAGGATCAGGGTTTCTTTTGCACGCAATGCGCTCAGATAGAGGCGGCCGATATCGCTGCCCAGCTGCTCTTGGCTTTCGGTGTATTTGTGTTGATAGTATTCTTCGCGGCTGCGGTCGCGGCGGACGGCGGCTTCAATCGCCCCCCATGAGTAGATGTTCACGCTGCCGCGCACGCCGATACCGTCTTCCATATCGTTGCTGTTGTATTTATTATGTTGCGCCAGCACTTTTGTACCGGTCAGGGTCACGACAGGATAATGGCGCGCACGCGTGGCTTTGGTCGTGCTTTGCGCTGCTTCTTGAGTGGCTTTGGCTTCACGCACAATCGGGTCGCTGATTAAAGCGTCCCTGAGGATGTCTTGCAGGCTGTATGCAGAGGCCGTCTGAAAGGGCAACAGACAGCAGGCGACGGCAACAGCCGATGACAATAAACGGGGCTTTGTGGGGGAAGAATAAATATGCGACATGATTTTTAACCAAATGATTTATATATTATCGTTGTCCGTATCGGGTATCGCCTGAGGCATGACCAGGCGAATTTTGAACGAGAACACATACATTTACAAAGCATAAAGCATTTTTGCCAGCTTTTCACAATATTCTGATAAAAGGTCGAGATACATGCCTTAAAGTATATTATTGCAGAGCGCGACTATCGTATCTAATAATTTTAATGTAAAAAATCTATCAAAAAGGCCGTCTGAAAGGATTTCAGACGGCCTTTTTCAACCTTAATCCTTGCGTTGCAATACAGCGGCAAAGAAGCCGTCGGTTTGGTGTTCTCCAGAGTTGAGGCGCAGGTATTTTCCGGTATCCAAATCAATCTTCAGGCTTTGCAGCAGTTCGGCGCAGTTGACGAGTTCAAATTCGGGATGTTCGGACAGGAAACGTTCGACTTGCAACTCGTTTTCTTCCGGTAACACGCTGCAGGTGGCATACACCAAGCGGCCTTGCGGTTTCACCAGTTTGGAGGCGGCATCGAGGATGCTGTGTTGCTGTTCCAAAAGGTTGGCCACGGTCTCGGCGGATTGGCGGTATTTAAGGTCGGGATTGCGGCGTAAAGTACCCAAACCGGAGCAGGGCGCGTCCACCAACACGCGGTCGGCTTTGCCTGCCAGTCGGGCGATACGGGTATCGTGTTCGCTGCTGATGCGTTCGGGGTGGATGTTGGTCAGTCCGGCGCGGGTCATGCGCGGTTTGAGGTTGGCAAGGCGTTTTTCGGCGATGTCGAAGGCGTAGATTCTGCCTTTATTGGCCATTTGCGCGCCGACAGCCAAGGTTTTACCGCCGGCGCCGGCACAGAAATCGACAATGATTTCGCCGCGTTTTGCGCCCACCAATAAGGCAAGCAGCTGGCTGCCTTCGTCTTGGACTTCCAGCGTGCCGTCTAAAAACAATTCGTGTTTGTTAAGCGCGATTTTGTTTTTCAGGCGGATACCCCAAGGCGAATAAGGGGTTGCCTCTGCATCGGCACTTTCGGCTTGCAACAATGGCAGCACTTTATCGCGTTTGCTTTTCAGGGTATTGACGCGGATGTCGAGTGGGGCAGGTTGGTTGATGCTGCGGCCGAAGGCGAGGATTTCTTCTTCGCTCCAATGCTGTTGCAGCTGTTCTACCAGCCATTGCGGCAATTCTGCGGCGGTATTCAGGCCGTCTGAAAACTCGGTTTTACGGGCTTTCAAATTGCCGAGGAACTCTGTTTCTTCTTCATCAAGCAGGTCTTTGATTTGGCTGATGTTGGTGCTTCTGCCGAGAACCAGTGCGGCGAGTGCGGCTTTGCGCGGCTGCGCGTGCGGACGGCGCAGGGCAGTGCTGATTTTTTGATAGTGGCGCAGCGCGGCAAAGGCGGTTTCGGCGATTTCGTGGCGGTCTTGGCGGCCGAGCTTTTTGTGTTCGCGGAAATAGGCGGACAAAACGGCATCGGAAGGCTGTTTGAAAGTCAGCATTTCAGCCAAAACTTTGGCGGTATGGTCGAGTTGTGCGGCGTTCATAATGTAATGGGTTCTCTTAAAGTTGGTAAATGGTTTCAGACGGCCTTCATGATGCGTTCGATTTCGTGCCAAAAGCCGTCCGGCCGTAATTCCAAAACGGCAATCAAGCCTTGTTCGATACGTCGGATTTCGGTTTCGTTCAATGTTTCGGTTTCGGCAACACGCGCAGGTGCGAGATAGGCCATACGGTCGAGCAGATGGTAGCGTGCTTCTTGGCGTTTAAACCCGTATTCCGCCCAATCTTGAATATAGACGCCGCGCCAGCCGTATGGATTAAGCGGCGGCTCAAAAGCATGGAAACCGTGTGGAAAAAATCCGATGCCGCGCACGATGGAAGCAGGAAGCGGATTTTCCGGCAGGTCTTGTGCGGTTAAGGTCGCTTTGCCTTGCGGCGTATGCAGCAGCTGGGATTGCTGCACCAGTTTGGCGGCTTTGTCCGTCAGCGTGTCTTTAGGATTGAGGCCGCGCAGGTTTTGAACTTGGTCTCCGCCGTAGTATTTGCATGCCAGCTCGATATGGTAGGGCTGTTGGTTGAGGGAAACGACAAAATCTGCAGACCCAAAAGTTTGGCCGTCTGAAAAAACGGGCAGGTTGTAGGCGTGCAGTTTGGCATGCGGCGCGTTGGTAAACCAAAAAGCCAGCAGCTCTTCTGCATAAATGCCGAGACGGTGGCCGAATGGGGCGCGTTGGGCGAGATGTTTCTTCAGCGGAGCGGGATCGGCGTCCAATGCCAAAAGGTAGCGGAAACCGTGTTTCCCCAATAGTTCGCGCACGCTCAATTCGCAACCGCTTTGCCACAAAGGCGGCGCAGTCAGCAGCGAGGCGAGGTCGCGGACGGGTTGGCTGGTGAGTTTCCACCATAATGCGTCTAGGGCGTAATTCATGTTTATCCGAATATCAGTCATGCCGTCTGAAAGGCTGGAAATGTTTTCAGACGGCCTTAATCAGTCTTTTTTATGGATACGGTGGCTGACGGTATTAAAAAAACCGCGCAGGATATCGATGTCTTCGGTTTGCGTGTTGGCGCGTCCGAACAGGCTCTGCATACGGCGCATCAGGCGCTCGCCGTTGCGGCGGTTGAAAAAGCCGATGTCGTTCATCACGCTTTCCATGTGGGCGACCATGCCTTTGATTTGCTCGTGGGTCGCGGCGTGGTCTTCCTGTTGCAGGTGGATCATGGGCGAATCGGTTTGGCTGAAGATTTCATAACACACGACCTGCACGGCTTGGGCGAGGTTGAGCGAGAAATAGTCGGGATTGCCGTTGATGGTCATTAGTCGGTTACAGGCTTGGACTTCTTCGATGCTCAAGCCGAAAGTCTCGTTGCCGAAAACCAGCGCCACTTTCTCGCCGCGGTTGGCGGCCTGCAGTAATTCGGGCACCAAATCGCGCGGGGTTTGCAGCGGCGCGGTGATTTCGCGGCGGCGGCTGGTCAGGGCGCAGGCGATGGTGGTGTCGGCAAGGGCTTCGTCCAAAGAAGCGGCAATGGTGGCATTTTCCAAAACGTCTGCCGCGCCGGAAGCAAGGATGAAGCTTTCTTCCGGTAATTTAAACGATTGCGGATGCTCCGGATCGAACACGGGCGGATTTTCCGTCATCGGCGTTGCCATCAGATTGGGGGCGACGATGGTTAGTTTGTGCAGGCCCATTGTTTTCATGGCGCGCGCGGCGGAGCCGATATTGGCGGGATGGCTGGTGCGCGTGAGGATGATGCGGATGTTGTCCAGATAAGCGGGCAGGGCGGGTTTTTCGGAAGTCATGTTTTGTTTTCTGTTTGTACGGGAATCAGGTATAATGCGCCATCTTTTTGTTTTCAGACGGCCTTTTTCCATGCCGTCTGAAATGTTCTTTAACAGCATCGGAAACGATTAACAGCCTCTTGTGTGCCTTGTTCGGCGCATTAGGGCGTATTTTACCTGAATTAGGAAGAAAACCATGAATCCGTTTTTAAATACCGCTTTTAAAGCCGCCCGTAAAGCAGGGCAAATGATGATTCGCGCCGCCGGCAATCTGGATGCCGTCAAAGTAGACAGCAAAGCATTCAACGACTTCGTTTCCGATGTTGACCGCAGCTCCGAAATGATTTTGGTGGAAGCGCTTAAAGAAGCCTATCCGCATCACAAAATCACTTGCGAAGAAGGCGGCTCCCACGGTAAAGCCACCGCCGAGTACGAATGGATTATCGACCCGCTCGACGGCACAACCAACTTCCTCCACGGCCATCCTCAATACGCCATCTCTATGGCACTCCTGCACAAAGGCGTGTTGCAAGAAGCTTTGGTGTACGCACCTGAGCGCAACGACGTATACATGGCATCCCGCGGCAAAGGCGCGTTGCTCAACGACCGCCGCATCCGCGTTTCCAACCGCATCGAATTGAACCGCTGCCTGATCGGTACCGGCTTCCCTGTTGTCGATCAAAGCATGATGGACAAGTATCTGGCGATTTTGAAAGATTTCTTGGCAAAAACCGCCGGCGGCCGTCGTGAAGGCGCGGCTTCTTTGGACTTGTGTGCCGTTGCGGCCGGCCGTTTAGACGGTTTCTTCGAGTTTAACCTTAAACCTTGGGATATTGCCGCCGGTGCATTGATTGTCCAAGAAGCAGGTGGCATCGTTACCGATATGTCCGGTAATGAAGGCTGGTTGGAAAGCGGCGACATCGTTGCGGCCAATCCTAAAGTATTGGCGCAAATGCTGAAAATTATTTCTGATCACCAATAAGCGTTTGTAGGGAACGGTCTGTATTTATCGTAGCGGGCTAGAGTTTCAATAATCGGAAAAAGGCCGTCTGAAACCTGAAATAGGGTTTTAGACGGCCTTTTGTTTTGTTGTTAACGGATTCGAATAAAGGCTGAAAATACAGCTTTTAAAGGAAGCGTTTTTTTAATTTTGTCTGTATTTTCTATTGCTACGCAGTTATGATGTAGATACATTTGGCTGAAATAATGCTGCATGCAATCATAAAAATAGAAAGCAGAGGAGAATAATGAAACGAAATTTTGAAGCAGTAAAACGCATTGTCATTAAGATTGGAACCAGTTCCTTGGTGTTGCCAAACGGCAAAATCAATTTGGCAAAAATCGACCAACTGGCCTTTGTCATTTCTAGCCTGGTCAGTAAGGGCAAAGAAATTGTGCTGGTGTCTTCCGGCGCGATGGGCTTTGGGCTGAATGTCCTCAATATGGAAAAACGTCCGGTGGAAATGGCGCAGCAGCAGGCTGTTTCCAGTGTTGGCCAAGTGGCCATGATGAGCCTTTATTCGCAGATTTTTTCCCATTATCGGATGACGGTATCGCAAATCCTGCTGACGCGTGATGTGGTTGAATATCCGGAAAGTTTGGCAAACGTTACCAATGCTTTTGAATCCCTGCTTTCCATCAGCGTTATCCCCATTGTCAATGAGAACGATGCGGTCAGCGTGGACGAGATGGACCATGCGACCAAGTTTGGCGACAACGACCGTTTGTCAGCAGTTGTGGCGAAAATCGTTAAAGCCGATTTGCTGATTATGTTGTCCGATATTGACGGTTTGTTTGATAAAAATCCGGCTGTTCACGCCGATGCCAAACTGCGCAGCCATGTGGCCGATATTACCGAAGAAATTATTGCTTCTGCCGGCGGCTCGGGCAGTAAGTTTGGTACGGGCGGCATGCTCAGTAAAATTAAGAGCGCGCAGATGATGTTTGAACATCATGGCCAGATGGTGTTGATGAACAGCGCCAATCCGCGCGATATCCTTCAGGTTTTAGATGGCGCGCCTATCGGAACGTGGTTTGCACAAGAGAAATAGGGAGGTTTTATGAGCTATATCGAACAGTTGGGCAAGAATGCTCAAAAAGCCAGTAAAACGTTAATCAGCTTGGGAAGCGTGGAAAAAAACAATCTGCTGCGTCAGGTTGCGGCGGCTTTGGTTGAACAGGCTGAAATGATTTTGGCGGAAAATGCCCGCGATTTGGCCGCTGCAAAAGAAAACGGCATTTCGGACATTATGCTCGACAGGCTGCGCTTGAATCACGAACGCATCAAAGGCATTGCGGAAGGCGTTGGGCAGGTTGCCGATTTGCAGGACCCGATTGGGCAGGTTGTCCGCGGCTATACCAATTTGGACGGTTTGAAGATTGTTCAAAAACGCGTGCCTTTGGGCGTGGTCGCCATGATTTTTGAAAGCCGCCCCAATGTTTCGGTCGATGCGTTTTCTCTGGCTTTTAAAACCGGCAATGCCATTATTTTGCGCGGCGGTCGCGATGCCATCCATTCCAATACCGCATTGATTGCCGTCATCAGGCAGACTTTGGTAAAAGCGGGAATGGATGCCGATGTGGTGCAGCTGGTTGAAGATACCAGTCATGCCGCCGCCGAGGAATTGATGCAGGCAGTCGATTATATTGATGTGCTGATTCCGCGCGGCGGCGCGCGCTTGATTCAGACGGTAAAAGAGAAATCGAAAGTTCCCGTCATTGAAACAGGGGTCGGTAATTGCCATATTTATGTGGATGACAGTGCCGATTTGGAGATGGCGGTCGATATCGTCGTGAATGCGAAAACGCAACGTCCGAGCGTGTGCAATGCCGCTGAATCTTTGGTTGTCCACGAAAAGATAGCGGAAGCGTTTTTGCCCAAACTGGAAGAAGCCGTTGCCAAAGTGCATCCGGTCGAATTTAGAGCCGATCAGGAAGCATTGCGTATGTTTAAAAATGCTGTTTTGGCAACCGAGGAAGATTACAGTACCGAGTTTCTTGACTATATTATGTCGGTCAAGACAGTGAAATCGGTGGAAGAAGCCGTCGATTGGATTAACGACCACACGACGCATCACTCGGAAGCGATTGTAACCCAAAGCATTGCCCATGCCGAGTTTTTCCAAGAAAGCATTGATGCGGCGGCGGTTTATGTCAATGCGTCCACTCGGTTTACCGACGGCTTTGTTTTCGGATTGGGCGCGGAAATCGGTATTTCCACCCAAAAAATGCACGCCCGCGGCCCGATGGGTTTGGAAGCGTTGACTTCGACCAAATTTTATATCAACGGCAACGGTCAGATCCGATGTTGAGAAACACCTCCTCAACTCCATCAATTTGCGTATAATGGCGGGAAATTTGATTTTCCCCGAACAACCGATTTAGTAAAAGGAACACACATGTCCTCTATCCACGATCAAATCAAAGAAGTCGTAACCACCCACCGCGTCGTATTGTTCATGAAAGGCACGAAGCAGTTCCCACAATGCGGCTTCTCTTCCCGTGCCGTACAAATCCTGAATGCGGCAGGTTGCACCGACTATGTGACTGTCAACGTATTGGAAAACGATGCCGTACGCCAAGGCATTAAAGAATACAGCGACTGGCCGACTATTCCTCAACTGTACGTTAACGGCGAATTTGTCGGCGGTTCTGACATTTTGATGGAAATGTACGAAGCCGGCGAATTGCAAGAATTGCTGAAAGCTTAATCATCTACAATATTCCGTAATGTAAAATTGTTGACAAAGGCCGTCTGAAACCCTGATTCAGACGGCCTTTCGCACGAAACATACCCTTTCCGCCATTCGTGAAAAAAAGTATAATTCATTCCGTCAACGAAACTCGGAAATACAGAAAATGAACGTTACCGTCATCAATCATCCCCTCGTCCGCCACAAACTGACTTTGATGCGCGAGGCAGAATGCAGCACTTATAAATTCCGCACGCTCACTACCGAGCTGGCACGCCTGATGGCATACGAAGCCAGCCGCGACTTTGAAACCGAAAAATACATCATCGACGGTTGGTGTGGCTCTATCGAAGGCGACCGTATCAAAGGCAAAACCTTGACCGTTGTCCCTATTTTGCGTGCCGGTTTGGGTATGCTCGACGGCGTACTCGACCTGATTCCTACCGCTAAAATCAGCGTTGTCGGCTTGCAGCGTGATGAAGAAACGCTGAAACCGGTTTCTTACTTTGAAAAATTCGTTGACAGCATGGCCGAGCGTCCTGCCCTGATTATCGATCCGATGTTGGCGACCGGCGGCTCTATGGTTGCGACCATCGACTTGCTGAAAGCCAAAGGTTGCAGCAATATCAAAGCATTGGTATTGGTTGCCGCTCCGGAAGGCGTGAAAGCCGTCAATGACGCGCATCCTGATGTAACCATCTACACTGCCGCGCTCGACAGCCACTTGAACGAACACGGCTACATCATCCCAGGCTTGGGCGATGCCGGCGATAAGATTTTCGGTACACGTTAATTGAAATGTTTAAGGCCGTCTGAAAAGTGTCAAACATCAACTTTCAGACGGCCTTATTATATGGTTTGCTTTAAAACCCACATCAGAAAGGACAATCATGAGCTTCCAAGATAATCTGGCCACCATGCCTGCCATCGACCATTTGAGCGGCTTGGATATTCTCGATAAAGAGGGCAATGTGGTTCATCACATTCCCAATGCGCCCGGCAAACAAGGCTCGCTCAAGCTTTACCATGCTTTGGCGCAAGAGTTTGACGGCAAGCTGGACGCAGCGGCGGCAGAACGCGGCTTGGTATGGTTTGCCGAACATGTTGCCGATGCCGAAGCCAATCCGGGTAAGCATCCGAATATTGATTTGCTGTTTAAAGTGAAGGCTGACAATATCAGCCTGACTTTGAAACCATTGGTTGCTTAATAAATACAAAAAAAGGCCATCTGAAAATAATTTCAGACGGCCTTTTTATATGCTTAAAACCTTAAGCGATAGAAGCTTCAATGAATGCAGTCAGTTGACCTTTAGCCAATGCGCCGACTTTGGTTGCAACGTTTTCGCCGTTTTTGAACACCATCAGGGTAGGGATGCCGCGAACGCCAAATTTGGCAGGAGTGGCTTCATTGTCGTCGATGTTGATTTTAACGACTTTCAGACGGCCTTGGAATTCGGAGGCGATGTCGTCCAAGATTGGGGCAATCATTTTGCAAGGGCCGCACCATGGTGCCCAGAAGTCCAGCAATACAGGTACGTCGGATTTCAAAACGTCTTGTTCGAAGCTGGCATCGCTGGCGTGGATAATCAATTCGCTGCTCATGTTGTTTCCTTTTAAATCGGGATTAATAAATATGTTGTTCAGGATAGTGGCAGACAGGGAAAATTTCAAGTGCCGCCGCCCAGTAATAGTTTTTTTGAAATGTGCCTATCGTAATCCTTAAAGATTCAGACGGCCTCTTGAACCATGTGGCCGGAGTGTGCAATCAAATGGCGCGTATAGTCGCTGCTTGGATTGGCAAACACGTTTTCGCATTCGCCTTCCTCAACGACTTTGCCGTCTTTCAACACCATCACGCGGTGGGAAATGGCGCGGATGACGGCGAGGTCGTGGCTGATGATGATGAAGGCGAGGCCGTATTCTTTTTGCAGGCTGCTGAGCAATTCAAGGATTTGTTGTTGCCATTGGACATCAAGCGCGCTGGTTGGTTCATCCAATACGAGGATTTTTGGGCGGACAATGATGGCGCGGGCGATGGCGAGGCGTTGGCGCTGGCCGCCGGAGAATGCGTGCGGATAGCGTTCAAGTGCGTCTTCGGGCAGACCGACTTGTTTGAGGACTTCCTCGACGCGGCGGCGCATTTCTTCGCGCGGCATTTCAGGTTCGTGTACGCGCAAGGCTTCGGAAACGGTATCAAAGACATTCATGCGTGGATTGAATGCGCCGAACGGGTCTTGGAACACCATTTGGATTTCGCGGCGCAATTCGTGTCGCCATGGCTCGCCGTTGATGTTCAGGCTGCCTTCGGAATCGATAAGGTGCATAACGGCTTTCGCCAGCGTGGTTTTGCCGCAGCCACTTTCGCCGATGATGCCCAATGTTTCCCCCGATTTGAGATCGAAAGAAACGGGGTTGAGAATGGTTTTGTCGCGTTTTTTGAACCAGCCGTCTGATTCTTTGACGGAGAAGGCGATTTGTTCGGCCTTAAGGACGGTGGCAGGGTTTTCAGGCAATGGGGCCACTCGGCGCGTTGTGCCGGCGTTGAGCAGCATTTTGGTGTATTCGTGCTGCGGATTGGCAAAGACTTCGGTTGCTTTGCCGGTTTCGAGGATACGGCCGTCACGCATAACGGCGACATCGTCGGCAAAACGGCGCACAAGGTTTAAGTCGTGCGTAATGTAGAGCATGGTCATGCCGTGTTCTTCCTGCAGGCGTGAGAGCAGGTCGAGGATTTGGGCTTGAACGGCAACGTCCAAAGCGGTGGTCGGTTCGTCGGCAATCAGGAGCTTGGGCTGGACTGATACGGCCATGGCAATCATGGCGCGTTGGCGTTGGCCGCCGGAAAGTTGGAAAGGATAGGCCTGGGCTTTTTGCTCGGGCTGGTGGATGCCGGTTTCGTCCAGGAGTTCGATAGCGCGCGCCCATGCCTGTTTTTTATCCAAACCCAAATGCAGGGACAGGACTTCGGCAATTTGTTCGCCGACACGCATGACGGGGTTGAGGGCGGTCATGGGTTCTTGAAACACCATGCCGATTTCGCGGCCGCGCAGTTTTTGCAGGGCGCGTTCGGGCTGGGTCAGCAGATCGGTTCCGCAATATTTCAGACTGCCTTCAAAGGTAACCATCGGATTGAGGCGCATAATGCCTTGCGACAATACGGTTTTGCCGCTGCCACTCTCGCCGACCAATGCCAGCTTGCGGCCGGGTTGCAAGGTCAGGTTAATATCGTGCAGGACTTGCTTGCTCGGAAAGGAGCCGTTTAGGTTTTCGATTTCGAGTATAGGTGTCGTCATGGTCGTGGCCGTCTGAAAAGTTTGTTGATGACAGGTTTTCAGACGGCCTGCATGAATCAAGAGGCCGTCTGAAACAGCGGTTTAGTCTTGAAACTGTTCTTTGAGTTTGCGTTTTAATACTTTGCCGGTGGCATTGCGCGGCAGCTCGTCTTGGAAGATGACTTGTTTGGGGATTTTAAAGTTTGCCAACAGGCCGCGCAGGTGGCTGCGGACTTCGGCTTCTTCCAGTTTCATGCCTTCTTTTAGTTGGATAAAGGCAATGATTTCTTCATCGGCGTATTGGTCTTTCACGCCGATTACGGCGGCGGCTTCCACGGCTTCGAGTTTGTAAATGGCTTCTTCGATTTCGCGCGGATAGACGTTTTGGCCTTTGGAGATAATCAGGTCTTTTTTACGGTCGACGATGAAGATAAAGCCGTCTTCGTCTATGGTGACGAAGTCACCGGTTTTCAGCCAACCGTTGACAATGGTTTCATCTGTGGCGTCAGGCATATTGAGGTAGCCCTGCATCACCGAGCCGCCTTTGATGATGAGTTCGCCCACTTCGCCGCGCGGCACTTCGATCAATTCGTCATCGACGGCTTTCACGGTCAAGCCGGGCAGGGCGACGCCGACGCTGGCGGTTTTTTGGCGTTCGGGCGTATTGACGGCCACAACGGGCGAGCATTCGCTCAAGCCGTAGCCTTCCAGCAATTTGGCACGCGGGAATTTAGCTTTAAAGTCGTCAATGGTTTGTTCGGCCAGAGGCGCGCCGCCGCTGATAAACAGGCGGACGCGGTTGAACCATCTGAAATACCAAGGGATTTTGGCTTTGCTCATGGCGGTGTAAATAGCCGGTACGCCGAGGAAAATGGTGGCGCGTTTGAGCAAAACCTGTTTCAACACGTTGGAGAACGGGAAGACGGATTTGACCAAAATAATCGAGCAGGCTTGATATATCGGCAGCAAAACCATGGCGGTCAGCGTAAAGCTGTGGAACATGGGCAAGAAGACGACGAAGCGGTCTTTTTGCGAAATTTGGAAAATTTGCTCGATACCCGAAAGGTTGGAAAACAGGTTGCTGTAACTGATTAATGCGCCTTTGGGGTGGCCGGTTGTGCCGGAGGTGTAGATAATGTGCGCCAAATCGTCGGCTGACGGCTGACGGCTCAGATTCGGCTTGCCGGGGAATGTACGCGCGGCATCGAAATAGCTGTCATCGCCACTGGCGGCTTTGGTTTCGCCAATCCAGATGATTTTATTGACTTTGGTTTTGGCTTTGATGTTTTTGAGTTCTTTGGCCAACGGCGCGGAGGCAAACATAAAGCGTGCGCCGCAGTCATTGAGGATGTAGGAAAATTCTTCGCTTTTCAAAAAGACGTTGAGTGGGACGGCTACCGCGCCGATGGAAGTAATGGCGAAATAGGCGGCAATAAATTCGGGAGAGTTGGAAACAACAAGGGCGACCCTGTCGCCATATTGTACGCCTTGGTGTTGCAGATAGGCGGCGACGGTTTCTACTTCGCGTTTGAGGGAGGAATAGCTGATTTTTTCTTTGTCGTTGAAAATGACCGTGCCGTTACCGTTTTTTTGGCAGGCTGCAGTCAGCATAGCGTAAAAATTAGGGTGGGTGTGCATTTCGGAGTTTGTGTCCATATTGTGTCGATTGATGTACGGTTTCGATGAACCGTTTATTTCGAAGGATAGGTTTTACATCCTATCGGTAAAATAAGCAAGAGGCCGTCTGAAAATACTTTCAGACGGCCTTGAGTTTTGCTGGGCTTAGGAAAGCAATATTTTGAATTTAAACTTATTTATTGTGTTGATGGGAATATTCCCATTCTTCAAAAGTCTGGCCGTTTGGAAGATAGCGCAAGCCTATTGCGTTTCTGTCTCGGGTTATTTCGAGTTTACCGTTGAGTTTGACGTAGAACCTGAATGCCGGGTAGGCAGAGCCGATAGTAGAGGCTTTAGACCTAGCCGTTGTTCAGACGGCTATCGGGTACTTTGTTAAACAGGCGATAGAAATTGTCGCTGGTGTTTTGTGCCAATGTTTCCAAACTTTCGCCGCGCAGATTGGCTAAGAACTCGGCTGTATAGCGGACGTAGGACGGCTCGTTTTGTTTGCCGCGTTTAGGAACCGGCGCGAGGAAGGGCGCATCGGTTTCTACCAAGATTCTATCGGCAGGGACGTATTTGGCGGCTTCCTGAATCAGCGGCGCGTTTTTAAACGTCACAATGCCGGAGAAGGAGATGTACATGCCTAAATCCAAAGCGGCTTTGGCAAAGGCGACGTCTTCAGAGAAGCAGTGAATCACGCCGGAGTTGGTGTGGCATTCTTTCAAAATCCGCAACGTGTCTTCGGCCGCATCGCGCGTGTGGACGATAACGGGCAGGTCGCTTTCGTTGGCGGCTTGGATATGGTCGGCAAAGCGTTGATGTTGCCATGACAAATCGCCTTTGCACCAGTAATAGTCCAAACCGGTTTCGCCGATACCGACGATTTTCGGATGTTTGGCCGCTTCTACCATTTCGGTAATGGTAAATTCTTCAGCTTCTTGGCTGTCGGGATGTATGCCGATGGTGCAGTAGATGTGGTCGTGTGCCTGAGCAATGTCGAAGACTTCGGCAAAACTTTGTTTGCTGACGCTGATGGCAAGCGCCTGTTTGACGCTTTGCGCTTCCATATTGGCAAAGACTTCGGGCAGGCGGTCTTTTAAGCCGTCAAAGTTAAGATGGCAATGTGAATCGATTAAATACATGGTATTACAGGGTAAAAGTAGTGCGGTCGCTGCGCAGGCGAGGGCCAAGCTCGGCTTCGATTAGGTTTTTTGCCTGCAGGCAGCTTTCGTGTTCGGAGAATGCAAGGCCTACGCCTTTGGGACGGTGGGCTGAAGTGCGCGCCGGATTGATCCAAACGACTTTGGTTGGTAGGAAACGTTTGGGATAGTCGGCGATTTCTACGGCCAAGAGGATGTCTTCGCCTAGGGAGAATACGTCATCGGTCGGTACGAACAGGCCGCCGTGTTCTAAAAACGGCATATAGCAGTTGTACAACAGATTGGGGTCTTTGAGTTGCAAAGCCAACATCTTCGCCGGAATGTCTTTTTTATTCATCATTTATTACCTGTTAGGGTTTGTTTTGCCAAAAATCCAAATATTCAATAAGCAGATACTCAAGCTGCATTTTAACACTCAAGGTATGGTATCCGTAAGGGTTGAGCGCGTTCAGACGGCCCAATAGGGCAAACAGCTTGCGTGAATCGGTTTTAGAGGCCGTCTGAAGCAGGGCTTGGACATGGTGCGGATAATAAAGCGGCGCCATGTTTTGTTGTGCCAAGCCGACATCCATCAACCACTTTTGCAGCCAGTCGATGAAAACGGCCAGCGGTTGTTTTTGTTTGTCGAACGCGGCGGCGTAGTCGAGTATGGCCAACAGGCGCGGGGCAGCCAGCAGCATCAGCAACTCTTCGCGCAGTGCGTCCAATTCGGGAGTCGGCGTGAATAAAGGCGCGCCGCTGTGGAATGCCAACAAGGCTTCGGCATTTTCCACGCCCTGTTGGCGCAGGTATGCCGCAGCCTGCTCATGGGTAGGCGAGGGCAGCACCATCTGGCGGCAACGGCTTTTGATGGTGGGCAGGAGTTTGTCGCGCGCATGGGTAACGAGCAGGAAAACGACGTGTTGCGGCGGCTCTTCCAAAGCTTTCAACAAACCGTTTGCCGCCTGTGTGTTCATACTTTCCGCCGGATGCACTAATACCATGCGCAGTCCGCCGCGGACAGCGGTCAGGTAAATGTTTTCCACAATATCGCGCACGGCATCGATTTTGATTTGCAGGAGTTTGCGTCCTGTTGCCTCGCCTTCGGGAATTTCCGGCGTGAGTTCGTAAAAGTCGGGATGCGTGTTTTGGCTGAACAAATGGCACGAAGCGCACTCGCCGCATGGCTCATGACCGGACTTGGGCGATTCGCACAGCAATGCCTGCGCGACAAAGCGGGCAAACTCGGTTTTGCCGGTATTTTCTTTGCCGGTAAACAGCCAGGCGTTGGGACGGTTTTGCCAATGGGCGGCGAGCTGTTGCCATTGGGTTTCATGCCATGGATAAATCATATCGTTTGGGAACTATAAGGTAGGTGGTTATTATACTCTCAGGCCGTCTGAAAAGGTTTCAGACGGCCTTTAATAAACTGCCTAAAAATTAATCAAATATATTTTTACTTTGAAATATCAATCATTAAGCTTACTTATTCACAGCCTTTACACACGCTTGTTTGGGGAAAATGTGCATTTTGTTTGGCGGTAAAGTGGTGCTTAAAATTTAGGCAGGTGTGTTTTTTAATGTTAAATCAGACAGTAATCTGATTTATGCACAAGCTGTCCACGCGATTGAACAGTGAAAATGTGCATGGTGGGGATACATTTCAGACGGCCTTATTTGCTGATTTTCAACAAAGCGGTCAAATCCCCGATAAATTTCGGTTCCCGTTTGATGAGGTAAACAATCAACGGAAGATTACCCACGGCAACAATCAAATACAGCAGCATAATGCTGTCGAACAACATCAGCAAAACCGTGCTCAAAATGGCAGCCGATACCATAAACACGCCGTTGATGATGTTGTTGGCTGCGACGGCGTGGGCGCGGAAGGTTTCGCTGCTGGCGGTTTGCAGCCAAGTGTAGAGCGGTACGGAGAAGAAGCCGCCGAAAAAGCCGATGGCCGACATCACGAGCATAATCGGATACGCTTGGGCTTGCGATAAAAACCAGATGATGCCGTTTAATTCAGTAAAGCGTTGGCCGTGGGTCAGCCACACCAGCAATAATCCACAGACGGTCAGACCCAGAGTGCCGATGGTGACCAAGCCCAAAATCAGGCGCTCATGGCTGAGTTTGGCGCATAACACCGAGCCGATAGCGATACCGATGGAGAACAGTGCCAACATCAGGTTGAACACATTATCGTTGCCGCCCAAATGAATTTGCGTGAACGTCGGCAGTTGGGTGGTATAAACCGAGCCGATAAACCAAAACCATGAAATACCGATGATGGACGTGAATACGGGACGGTCGGCCGCCGCTTCACGAATCAGTGAATTCGTGCCTTTGATGATGTTCCATTCGATTTTTGTGTCCGGCATTTTAGCGGGTACAGACGGCATAAACAGGCTGGTTATTGTACCGCCGACGGCTACCAATAACACCAAACCGCCAACAATATACGGAGGAATGCCTGCGACTGCGGTGCCCAAAATCTGGCCGAGCAAAATGGCGATAAACGTACCCGATTCAATCAGGCTGTTGCCCATAATCAGCTCTTTGTCGTTGAGGTAATCGGGCAAAATCGCGTATTTCAGCGGGCCGAACAAGGTCGATTGCGTGCCCATGCAAAACAGGCAGATTAAAAGCAAAGGCGCGGATTGGATGTAGAAGCCATACGCCGCCACTGCCATGATGATGATTTCCAACAGCTTGATCCAACGCGCCAAAACAGCTTTATCGAATTTGTTGCTCAGCTGCCCAGAGAGCGCGGAAAACAGGAAGTAGGGCAGGATAAACAGCATTGCGCCCAAGTTCAGCATTTGGCTGGGCGGCAGAAAGTCGTTCTTGCCCAAACCGTAAAAACTGATCATCACGAATAATGCGGTTTTGAACATATTATCGTTCAACGCGCCCAAAAACTGCGTTCCAAAGAGCGGCGCAAAACGGCGGGTCGTGTGGAAATTCAGATTATCTTTTTTAAGGCTCATTGTTTGGATTCTTTGTCTTCGTCTTTTTCGATCAGTTTTTCAGTGGAATCGTCGTCCATCAAAATGCGGTGCGCAGGGCCTTCAAGGTCGTCAAACTGTCCGTTTTTACCCGACCACCAGAAAAACCAGCCGATGATAAAGGCCAAAATAATGCTGATGGGGACAAGGATAAACATACTTTCCATTACATCGCTCCGGTCAAATCGGTCAGGATAAAGGTTTTGCCGCTGATGGTCAGGTATTCGTTGCGCAACGCACCGATATTTTTATCGTCAAAAAACAATTCGATACGGTCTTTAACCACGCGCCAGTATTGCGGGATATCGGTTTGCTCAAAAGGAGACAATACCGCCGCTTCGGCTGCATCTTCGCTTTGCAGCTTGATTGCGAAGCGTCCGCTTTGCGGCGGATTTTGTGATTCATCGTCTGCCAACATAATAAAAAATCCGGCGTGTTCGCCGTCTAGAGTGTGGATACTGAAATAATGCATATCGGGAAATCTTCAAAACCGCCGTCATTTTTTTCAGACGGCCTAAAATAAAATTCCGTCCATTTTACATCAAATATTAAGTCAAGCAGCCGATTACATTTTTTGTTAGAATACGGCGTTTACTTTGTTAATCTGTTCAGACCGCTACCCACTACGTCCCACAAGGGGTGCAACATAGCCGGAGCAGCAGTAAGGTCCCGACAAAAAATGCCGTCTGAAACCTCAAGGAGCATAAAATGACACAAAAATTAATCTTGGTTTTGAACTGCGGCAGCTCTTCTCTCAAAGGTGCCGTATTGGATAACGACAGCGGCGAAGTATTGCTGAGCTGCCTTGCCGAAAAACTCAACCTGCCCGATGCCTACATCACCTTCAAATTCAACGGCGAAAAACACAAAGTCGACCTGTCTGCCAAGCCCGACCACACCGGCGCAGTTGAAGCCCTGATGGAAGAACTCAAAGCCCACGGCCTCGATACCCGCATCGGTGCGATCGGCCACCGCGTGGTAAGCGGCGGCGAATTGTACAGCGAATCCATTTTGGTTACCGACGATGTTATCGCTGGTATCGAAAAATGTATTCCACTTGCTCCTTTACACAACCCGGCCCACCTTTTGGGCCTGCGCGCTGCACAAAGCATCTTCAAAGGCCTGCCGAACGTTGTCGTATTCGACACCGCATTCCATCAAACCATGCCTGAACACGCTTACAAATATGCTGTTCCACATGAATTGTATGAAAAATACGGCTTGCGCCGCTACGGCGCGCACGGTACCAGCTACCGCTTCGTTGCCGACGAAACCGCACGTTTCCTCGGCAAAGACAAAAAAGATTTGCGCATGGTTATTGCCCACTTGGGTAACGGCGCATCCATTACCGCCGTTGCCAACGGCCAATCTCAAGACACCAGCATGGGCCTGACTCCGTTGGAAGGCTTGGTAATGGGTACCCGCAGCGGCGATATCGACCCTGCCGTTTTCAGTTTCTTGGCTGAAAACGCCAACATGACCATTTCCCAAATTACCGAAATGCTGAACAAAAAATCCGGCCTGCTCGGTATTTCCGGTTTGTCCAACGACTGCCGCACCATCGAAGAAGAAGCTGCCAAAGGTCATCCGGGCGCCAAACTGGCTCTGGAAATGTTCATCTACCGCTTGGCTAAATACATCGGCAGCATGACAGTCGCGGCAGGCGGTTTGGACGCATTGGTCTTCACCGGCGGTATCGGTGAAAACTCCGACATCATCCGCGAACGCGTATTGGGCTACTTGGGCTTCCTCGGTCTGTACATCGACCAAGAAGCTAACCTGAAAGCCCGCTTCGGTAATGCTGGTGTGATTACCACTGCCGACAGCAAAGCTGTTGCCGTTGTGATTCCTACCAACGAAGAATTGATGATTGCACACGATACTGCCCGTCTGAGCGGCCTGTAATCCGTCATTATTGAAGACCTGCCTGAAAGGGCAGGTTTTTTGTTGTGTATAGATGAAGAAAATTTTGAGAATATATTGAAAAAAGCCGGCAAACATTGTGTTTGTCGGCTTTTTAATCAGTGCAATATTAAGAATACTGATAGATAGGTTTAGAACTTATAACTGATGGTAAACAGCAAAGTCCTGCCTCGTGCGTAGTTGTTCAAAACGGAGCGTGTCGTACCGCCATATTTGCCATTGCATAAACCGTTGGCATCGCATTCGACTTCCTCATCATCTAAACCGCCTTTTCTTTCAAATACGCTGAAATAGCGCTGGGTTGCGGCATCATTTGCGGCATCCAAAGGATCGACATAGCGTTTATTGAACGCATTTTGAATGTCAAAACGAAGGATAAGGTTTTTCTTCGGTTCATAATTGGCATAGAAATCAAAAATCATCGGCTGTCTGTTGATGCTTTCTGTTTTTTTGATCACCCTTCTGCCCATTTGATGTGAAGAGTAGGTATTAGCACCGGTTGTACCGTCAACAAATTCCTCCTCAGTCGTCGCCCGTGTACTTTTGCCGTAATAGCGCATAATGCCACCGATGGTCAATTTGTTGCCCAACCATCGGGATCCTAATTCAAACCGACCATAATCTCGGGGTAAGCGTGAAATTTTGCTTAAGCCGTAGCCCTGTTTAATTTGGTCTTCTTTAGAAGAGTTGCGGGGCGATTCGCTGGCATCGCTATAATTGGTCGGCTGGTTGGTTTTTTGATAGGCGTAAGACAGGGTGGTAAAAAAGCGGCCGAAATCATAGTTCATTTCCACTTCCAAACCATTTTTATGGACAGGTTTGGCATAGTTTCGATGTTGGATAGAGTATTGCAGGCCGGTACTGGTTACCCAGCTGGGTGCTTTATCCAAATCCCACCATTTGCCATAAACATTGTGGATATAGTTGTTTATCCTGCTGCGGTAAGCGACCAGTTTGAAACCCAATACATCGTCCGGCTTGAAAATCCCTTTTTTGAAGGTATTGAAGCCTATTTGGTAAGTATTGGCCTGTTCCGGCTTAAGGGCGGTATTGACGCCTGAGTCGCCGATTTGTGAAAAATACATTTCTTGAATATTCGGCATTCTATGCGTACGCGAATAGCTGATAAACGGCATAAAGTAGTCGTTGACATTGATGTTTAATGCCACCGAATGGTTTACCGCATGCTTTTTACCGGATTTGGTATAAACCGGTTCGTAAAGGTCACAGCTTGGCGTGCAATGCTGTTTATAAATTTCAGAATCTTCTCCAAATGCTTTTTTAAAGTCTTCTTGGGTATTGAAGTAGTCGGTATATTCGCCCTTGTAGCGGTAGTTGACCATATTGGCGCTGTAATTCAATTGATAAATGCCTTTTTTCAAGGAAGTATCAAAATAGAACGTATTGAATTTTTGCTGGCCTGAAGGTTGCAATATGGTTGATTTCTGAGGAAATATTCCTTTGTCGCCTTTGAAGCGGCCTAAAAAGCTGTACAGGCCGGCATCTTGATCCGGGCCGTCGTAAAACAGGCTCAGCTCTTCCGGAAAGCGGTTTTTACTGTATTGGTTTTTAAAGAAATTGAAACCCACAGTAGCTTTTAAATCTGTTTTTTGGGGAAGTTTGAAAGAAAAGCTGTTGTTGATATCCAAAAGATTGGCTGTGTTTTTGGTTTCCAAATAATCAAGCAGTCCCCATCCTGAAAAACGTGAGTTTTTCGGATATTTTTGTTTTCCCAGATTATGGGCGGCCAACACGTTTAAATCGACATAATCGCCAATGTTTAAATTGTAATTGGCTTGGTAGTTGCGGTTTTCTACTTTGCGGCTGCCGATACGGTTGTTCATGGTACGAAGCTGAAGATCCAGCTTGTTGTTATCGTTTTCGTATTCCACTTTGACCAAATGGCTGTTTGAGCGTTGTTGCAGGCTGGTTGGGTCGATTGGGGTCAGATCCCATTGCGGTGCCAAATTCTCTTTCCAGCTTCTTTCCAAGTCATCGACATAATCTCTTTGCAAAACCTCAGGATCGTTATATTTTTTGGAGAAAGGGTAGTCCCAATAGCTTTTACCGACTGCGTTACGCTTGGAAAAATCGCGAACCCAGAGATTTTGTTCGTGGTCGAATTTCAATAAGTTGCTCTCAAAATATTCTTGTTTTTTACGGTCCAAATATTCCTCGCCAAAATTGCCAATACGCTGACCGCCGCCGCCCACTTTATAGTTTTGCTCGACATTACGGTGGCTGTAACCATATAACGCACCAAGGCGCGCACCGCTGTCAAACCATTTTTGTACCGCTCCGGTTGCCATAAAATTGCTTTTGGTGCTGTTTGTGCCGGTCAATCCTTTGGTCAAGAGGCCGAAGGTATTGTTTCCGTGTACCACATCGTCTACCCGTAAAGTACGGAAATTGGCTGTACCGGATAAGGTATTGATGCCGTTGGCACCTGTGAAACTGCCTTTGGTTACATCCACGCCGGCAATAAAATTGGGATCCAGTGCCGTACCGAATTGCGAGGAGCTGCCGCTGCGTCCGGCATCGGCAGAAGTGGAATAGAAGGTTTGGGTGACGCCGTCAACCATCGTATTGACGCGTCCCAAACCGCTATCGCCACGGATATTGACCGCCAATACCCCCGATCCCTTGTCTTGTTGGGTAAAAACGCCGGGCATGCTCCGAACGATGGTATCAATGTTTTCGCTGGATTGATAAACGCGTTCACGCGAACTTTTGGCTTGGCCTTCGGTAAAAACTTTTTTCTCTTTGGCAATGTGTTTGCCTTTGACTTGAATTTCATCAAGCTCTTGAGTGGAAACCTCGTCTTCTGCGTGTGCGATACTTGTTATAGCCAGTAAAGATAATGTTAGTAGATTTAATTTGAAATTCGGATTCATGATAGTTACCTCAGAAACGAAGTCGCTACTTTATAACATATTATTAAACTTTACAAATATTTTGATAATGGTTTTTATTTGTTAAAAAATAAAGTAGATTCTTGTTTCAGGAGATAATCCACCCGCATATGATTAATCTGGCTGAAAAGATAAAGCAGGTCTGAATTTGAATTTGGTTGATCGAGAAGAAGGGAGATTTAATTGAATTTAAATAGTCGGAAGAAGAAAATTTGATTGCGATATGTGAATTGAGCCGTCGGTTTCAAATGAAACCGGTAAAAAACATGAAATGCAAAATATAAAGTCGATATAGAAAGGTTTGAAGGCAGTTGAAGAAAAGGCCGTCTGAAAATGATATTTCAGACGGCCTTTATTGCTTTAAGCCTTATTCCGGACCGCGGAATGTGTCGTGGCAGGATTTACAGGTTGCACCGGTTTCGCCGTAAGCGGCTTTGATTTCTTCGAGCTTGCCGGTTTGGGCTGCGGCGTTGAGTTTCTCAACCGCTGCAACGAATTTTTCTTCTTCGGCTTTGAATGTTGCTGTGTCTGTCCAGATGGCAGGCAGGGCGCGGCCGTTGCCTTGAGGATCGGATTCAAACAGGGTGAACGGTTTTTTGCTGTTTTCAGCAAAAGTGGCTGCAGCTTGTTTGAATTTCTCAACGTCGTAAGGCTCTTCGTCTTTGACCATTTTTCCCATGCGGGTAAACTCAGGCATCATGGATTTGAACGCGGCCGTACGGTCTTCGGAAATAGGGCCTTTAGGTTGTGAAGGCGCGCTGCTGCCGCCACAGGCGGAAAGCGTAAGCGCCATTGCTGCCAGCGCAACTGGGATAAAACGGGTTTTCATATGGAGTGTGTCCTATTGTAATGATATGATTATCGTTAAATTTAGAATCAGTCGGCCAAACGCTCAGGCCGTCTGATAAGGCGTTATCATACCTTAAACCCAAGTCTGAAACGAGTATAGAAAGGAAACGATATGGCAATTTTGATTACCGGGGCATCGGCAGGATTCGGCGCGGCGATGTGCCGCACTTTTGTTGCGGCAGGCTATCATGTCATCGGCGCGGCAAGGCGCGAAGACAAATTGCAGCAGTTGGCAGAGGAATTGGGCGAGCAGTTTTACCCGTTGGAAATGGATGTTTCGCGTACGGAGTCGATTCAAAACGCTTTAAACAGCCTGCCCGAGCATTTATCCGAAATCGATTGCCTGATTAACAACGCCGGTTTGGCTTTAGGTTTGGATTCTGCCGATAAAGCCGATTTTGGCGATTGGGAAACCATGATTCAAACCAATATCATCGGCCTGACTTTTCTGACCCGCCAGATTTTGCCGCAAATGGTAGCGCGCAAACAGGGCTACATCATCAATTTGGGTTCGATTGCCGGCAGTTATGCTTATTCCGGCAGTAATGTCTATGGTGCGACCAAAGCTTTTGTGCGCCAATTCAGTATGAACCTGCGCGCCGAATTGGCAGATAAAAATATCCGCATTACCAATATCGAACCGGGCTTGTGCGGCGACACCGAGTTTTCCAACGTCCGTTTCAAAGGCGACGATCAGCGTGCGGCCGAGGTTTATGAGAATGTCGAGTTTATCCAGCCGCAAGATATTGCCGATACCGCTTTATGGCTCTATCAGCGTCCGGCGCGGATGAACGTCAATTCCATCGAAATCATGCCGGTTGCCCAGACCTTTGCAGGCATGAAAGTTTACCGTGATGAGCCTGCTCCGGTGAAGGAAGAAACTTTTGAAAAACAAAGCATGTCTTTGTTTGGAAAAATTAAATCTTGGTTTAAGTAATCGGCATCAGGCCGTCTGAAGGTTTCAGACGGCCTCTTTGTTATCTGAAATTGAACAAACACGTTATAATGTAATTTTTTATTAACAAGGCCGTCTGAAAGGCTGTTTCAGTTATGAACGCAATCAAACAAAAAATCTTAGAACAAGCGCAGCGCGATGGCGTACAGGTAACCGCATTGCGCGAGCAAGTGCTTGATATTGTTTTGAAACAAAGCGGCGTGATTAAAGCCTACAACGTTCTGTCGCAGATGCAGCAGCAAAGCGAGGGCGTGGTTGCGCCGCCGACGGCCTACCGCGCCCTTGATTTTTGGGCGGAGCAGGGCGTTTTGCACAAAGTGGCGGCGGTCAACGGCTATATTCTGTGCAGCCACGCGCAGCACGAGTGCAACGACCATTGCCATGACCACGAAGAAGCCGAAGCGCACCACAGCGCGTTTATTTTGGTTTGTACCGAATGCGGTACGGCGGATGAGCAGACACTGAGCCAAGAATGGGCGGCATTGCGTGCAGGCGTGGCCGAAACCGGTTTCTCATTAAAAGAAGAACATGTTGTTTTAACAGGAATTTGTAAAAAATGTCAGAAGTAAAAAAGACTAAAGTCCACCTGATTTCAGGCTTCCTCGGAACAGGCAAAACCACCGCCCTCAAAAGTCTGATGGCGCAAAAAGACCCGAATGAAAAATGGGTCATCATCGTCAACGAATTTGGCGAAATCGGCATTGACGGCGCCGTCTTGAGCGACAACGGCATTCCCGTAGCAGAAATCGCCGGCGGCTGTTTGTGCTGTACTGCCGGCGCGCAAATGGGTACGACCGTACAAAAAATGCTGCGCGACGCCCAACCCGACCGCTTGATGATTGAAGCCAGCGGTCTGGCGCACGCCGCCAGCGTTATCGACGAACTGAAAGCCAAACCGCTCGACAGTATGCTGGAAATCGGTGCCGTCTTTACCGTTGTCGATCCGCGCCAATTCATTAATCCTGATTACGCGCAACAAGCCTTGTATAAAGACCAAATCGGTATTTGTGACGTATTGGTTGCCAGCAAAACCGACTTGTGCACGCCAGAGCAGCTGGCCGAGTTTCACGATAAAGCGGCCAAGCTGTTCCCGCCTAAAGCCAAAGTAGTTGAAGTTCAAAATGCACAACTCGACATCCAATGGCTTGATATTCCCGTTGTCGAAAAATCGCGCTACCGCCTCAAAGCCCTGCCTGACAACACCATGGGCTTCCAGTCTCAAGGCTTCACTTTCCCTGCCGGACGTGATTTCGACGGCGAAAAACTGACCGATTTCTTCAACGACCTGCCTAAATTTACAGACGGCCTCGTCCGCGCCAAAGGCGTGTTCCAAGTGCTCGGCACTTGGGTGTGGCTGAACTGGGTGGACGGTCAATGGGGCGCAAACCAAGTTTCATGGCGCCGCGATTCCCGCTTTGAATTGATTGCCAAATCGTTTGACGCGGATTTGATTGAGAAGAAATTGCAGGAGGCGTTGGAGAAGTAAATCATCGGCCAAACGCTTATTAATCCGTTACTATATGCCGTCTGAAGTCAGCGGTTTCAGACGGCCTTCAAATCAAAAAAATAGAGGAACACTTAACCATGTGGCGTTATATCTTTCATCGTATGCTCCTTTTGATTCCCACGTTATTGGGGATTTTGGCGATTACTTTTGCCGTGATTCAGTTTGTCCCTGGCGGTCCGGTGGAGCAGATGGTTCAGCAGCTGACGCAGGGCGCGGTTGGCGGTGAAACGGCAGGACACAGCATGCCTGGAACTTTGGCCAAAAACGGCAACCGCATCAGTGCGGAAGATTTGGCCGCGCTGAATGCTTTATACGGTTTCGACAAGCCGCCCGTGACGCGTTTTGTCGATATGGTATGGAAATTCGCCCGTTTCGATTTGGGCGAGAGCTTTTTCCACCACCAAACCGTATTTGAGTTGGTAAAAGAGAAAATGCCGGTATCGATGAGTTTGGGTTTGTGGACGTTTTTCCTGACTTATTTGATATGTATTCCGTTGGGTATTGTCAAGGCGGTCAGGGATGGCAGCCGCTTCGATACGATTACGGGTATGATCATTTTGGTCGGCTATACCGTACCGCCGTTTGTATTGGGTTTGGTGTTGCTGGTGTTGTTTGGCGGCGGCAGCTTTTTTGCCTGGTTCCCACAGGGCGGTTTGGTCGGCGATGATTTCGATACGCTTTCTTGGGCAGGTAAAGTCAAAGATTATTTGTGGCATATGGCCTTGCCGATTACCGCTTCGGTGGCAGGCAACTTGGCGGTGATGACCGTATTGACGAAAAATGTGTTCCTTGAAGAAATCCGCCGTCAATATGTTTATACCGCGCGAGCCAAGGGCTTGCCTGAGAAGCAGATTCTGTGGAAACATATTTTCCGCAATGCCATGATTCCTCTGATTACCGGTTTCCCAGCCGCATTTATCGGCGCATTCTTTACCGGCAGCCTGTTGATTGAAACGTTGTTCTCGTTGGACGGGTTGGGTTTGCTGTCTTATGAGGCAGTGATGAAACGTGATTATCCTGTCGTAATGGGTACGCTGTATGTGTTCACGTTGATGGGGTTGTTGGCTAAATTGGTGTCGGATATTTCTTATTCATGGGTCGATCCGCGCATTCACTTTGGCGGACAGAAATAAGGCCGTCTGAAAATATCTTCAATCCATTATTAAAGAATGTTTCGAACCATGAAAAAGAAAAAATCTACTTCAAACCCTACTTGGCAAGCCTTTAAGCAGCATAAGCGCGGTTGGTTGGCTTTGCGGATTTTGGCCGTTTTGTTTGTCGTCACTTTGCTTGCGCCTTTGTGGAGCAATGACAAACCTTTGTGGATACGCTATCAGGGCGAGTATTTCTTCCCCTTGGTAAACGAATACAACGAAACCGCATTTGGCGGCGATTTCGATACGCCGGCGGATTATCTGGATCCGCTTATCCGCCACAACATTACTTCAGACGGCAATTTTGCCCTTTACCTGCCCAATCCTTACGATGCCGATACCTTGAACGATTTTGATACGGCACCCGATCCGGCCAAACCGTCCGAGCGGCATATCTTGGGAACGGACGACCGCGGCCGCGACCTGTTGGCGCGCTTGGTTTACGGTTTCCGGGATTCGCTGCTGTTTGCCTTGGTGTTGACTGTGGTGACTACCGTGATTGGCGTGGTTGCAGGTGCGGTACAGGGTTATTTCGGCGGCAAAACCGACCTTCTGATGCAGCGTTTTATCGAAGTTTGGGGCGGTATGCCGGAGCTGTACCTCCTGATTATCCTGTCTTCGTTCTTTAATCCGGGGCTGTTGATTTTGCTGGTGTTGCTGTCGCTTTTCGGCTGGATGGGCTTGTCCGACTATGTCCGCGCCGAGTTTTTGAAAAACCGTCAGACCGATTATGTTTTGGCGGCGCGCGCGATGGGCGTGGGCAACCGTGAAATCATGTGGCGCCATATCCTGCCCAACAGCTTGACGCCGGTATTGGCCTTCCTGCCTTTCCGTATTTCCGGTGCGGTACTCGCCCTGACCAGTTTGGACTTCTTAGGCTTGGGCGTACCTGCCTCACAGGCAAGTTTGGGCGAGTTGCTGGCGCAAGGCAAAGACAACTTGGACGCGTGGTGGATCGGTCTGTCTGCCGTTGCTACGCTGACGGTGATGCTGCTTTTGCTGGTCATGATTGGCGAAGGTTTGCGTCAGGCATTTGACGTACGCGCACGCAGTTAATTGCTTTTCTAAAGCGTGAAAAGGGTGGGCGGAAAAGCTTATCCTGCATTCTCAGGGCCGTCTGAAAAGTTTCAGACGGCCTCATCCATTCGTTTGAATCATTAAAAACCATGAATCAAGAAATCACATTTCTTACTCTTTTTCTGCTCGGCTTTTTTGGCGGAACGCATTGTGTCGGCATGTGCGGCGGATTGAGCAGCGCATTTGCTTTGCAGCTGCCGCCACATTTAAACCGAATCGGGCTGATTGTATTGTTGAACTTGGGGCGCATCAGCAGTTATGTCGTCATTGGCCTGTTGGTCGGCTTGGTCGGGCAGGTCGGCATTTCCTTGGACGATACACGTGCGGTTCAAAACGGTTTGTATATTGCCGCCAATGTTTTGCTGCTTCTGCTCGGGCTGTATCTTGCCGGTATTTCGACCGCCGCAACCAAAATCGAAGGTATCGGCAAACCAATATGGAAACGCCTGAATCCTTTACTGAACAAATTGCTGCCGATTAAATCGGTGCCTGCCTGTTTCGGCGTGGGCGTGCTTTGGGGCTGGCTTCCTTGTGGTTTGGTGTACAGCGCGTCTTTGTATGCTTTGGGCAGCGGCAATGCCTTGCACGGCGGGCTGTATATGCTGGCGTTTGCCTTGGGAACCTTGCCGAACCTGCTCGCGATGGGCATATTTGCAGCGCAGTTGAAAACCTTTCTGCAGAAACGTATGGTTCGTTTGTGCGCCGGATTATTGGTGGCAGGATGGGCAATATGGCGCTTGGCCGTATTTGCGATGGGGCAAATTGGGTAAGGTAAAAGGTTTTATTTAGTTTGTTGTTTTGCAATTAAAAAGGCCGTCTGAAAGATTTTCAGACGGCCTTTTTTTACAAGAAAGATTTAATGTATCAAATTCCAAGCCATCTTGGCGGCAATCAGCAGCAACATAATGCCAAAGGCGATTTTGAGTTTTCGGGCGGGCAGCTTGTGCGCCGTTTTTACGCCGAGCGGCGCAAAGAGGATGGTGGCAACGCTCAATATGGCCACGGCCGGAAGATAGATAAAGCCTGCTGCGCCTTCAGGCAGGTTGGCAATATGCAAACCGTTGGCAAAATAGCCGATGGTGCCGGCAATCGCAATCGGCCATGCTAAACCTGAAGATGTGCCGATGGCACGGTGCGCCGGAAAGTTGCAATACAGCAGAAATGGAACGGATAGTGAACCGCCGCCGATACCGACCCAGCTCGAAGCCGCCCCAAAAAGCGTGCCGACGGCTGTCAGACCGGGGAGTGCAGGCAGGGTGCGTGAAGGTTTGGGTTTGGAATCGCGTAGGGTTTTGAGTGCGATAAAGGCAAGAAATGCAATAAAGAAAACCTGTAAAGCCAGCGTCGGCATATATTTTGCCGACACCGCGCCGAGGAGTACGCCAAGTATCATGCCCGGCGTCATCCGGCGGACAGTCGCCCAATCGATGGCGTGTTTTTTATGTTGGGCGTACATACTGGAGAAGGTGGTAAACACCATGACGGCAAAGGAAGTGCCGATGGCAAGATGCTGGGCATAGGGGTGGCCGCCTATGCCTTGCAGCTGCAACGCCCATAAGACTACGGGAACAATCAACGTGCCGCCGCCTACACCGAACAGTCCGGCAATAAAGCCCGCCGCGCTGCCGACGGCGAGCAGGGCAAGGATGATGTCCAAAGACCACATTTCAGACGGCCTTGTCGTGTTTGTGTGCTTTATGGCGTTTTTTAAACCAACGGATGACTGCCATCACATAACCGGACAGGCTGTAACCGAGGAAGAACAAGAAGAGGACGAGCGAAGGCTTCCAGTTGATGAGCAGCAATACCAACACGGCAAGCACCATGCCCATGAACGGCACTTGGCGGCGGATATTGATTTCTTTGAAGCTCCAAAACGGAATCTGCACAATCATGGAAATACCGGCAAACAGGGTAATGCCCAATGCCCACCAATGCACGCCGGGGAAGCGTTCAAAGCTGTGATTGACCCAAATCAGGCCGACAATCAACGCTGCGGCGGTCGGGCTTGGAACGCCGATAAACCAGCGTTTATCGACCTTACCGATGAGCGTGTTGAACAGTGCCAAACGTAGGGCGGCGCAAGCGCAGTAGATAAAGGCGACGGAATAACCGATTTTTCCAAACTGCCAAAGTTGCCATTTATAGGCAATCAGGGCAGGCGCCACGCCGAAGCTAACCATATCGGCAAGGCTGTCGAGCTGTTCGCCGAACGCGCTCTGACTGTTGGTCAAACGGGCAACGCGACCGTCCATGCCGTCGAGCAGCATGGAAAGGAAAACTGCAATCGCCGCTGTTTCATAACGTCCGTGCATAGACTGGGTAATGGCGAAGAACGCGCAAAACAGTGCGGCGATGGTAAAGGAATTGGGCAGCAGGTAAATGCTGTTTTTGCGGATGGAGTTGCGTGGAGGAATCGGATTTTCTGTATTTTGTGAGTTGTCCATAATGTTTCCGTATATGCTGCGTGTGCAGATGAGGCATTATACCGCATTGGTTGGTTAAGGATTTTTAAAAGGCAGACATAGTTTCACTTTATCGGCATAAAGTTTCAGACGGCCTTATATTCCATCAGTCAAACAACTCGCCCTGCGCCTGCTCTTTGGTCACGCGTACGTCGGTTTCGCCGTCGGCAAAAGTGATGTGCAGTTTTTGCCCTTGTTTCAACGTATCGGCATTGCGGATGACTTGTCCGCGTGTGTTTTTGACGACCGAAAAGCCGCGTTCCAGAATATGCTGTGGCGATACGGCTTCGAGCAATGCGGCTTGTGCGGTCAGGCTTTGACGGCGGTGGGCAAGCAGCTGGCGGAAGGAATGCGACAAGGCCGTCTGAAAGCGGTCGATATTGTTTTTGTAAACGGAAACATCAGGACGGCAATGTTTCAGGGTTTGGGTTTGGCGTTCAAAACGGGCGGTGTGGGCACGGAGGTTTTGCGTCATCGAGTAAGACAGCATTTGCGCCAGCTTGCTGATTGAGGCACGCTGCTCGTCAAGTTTTTGGCGCGGATGACGGATTTGCCGCGCCAGCCAGTCGAGTTTTTGGCTGGCATCGAAATAGCGTTGTTCCAAAACGGTTTTCAGACGGCCTTGTGCTTGGGCGAGGCGGTGTAGCGATTCTTGGCGGTTGGGGCTGACCAATTCTGCGGCGCCGGTCGGTGTCGGTGCTCGCATGTCGGCGACAAAATCGGCAAGCGTGAAATCGGTTTCGTGTCCTACGCCGCTGACGACCGGAATCGCGCAGGCCTCGATGGCGCGTACGACCGGCTCTTCATTAAACGCCCACAAGTCTTCGATGCTGCCGCCGCCACGACAGACAATCAGCACATCACATTCGGCGCGTTGCGAAGCGGTTTTAATCGCTTGGGCAATTTGCAACTCGCTGCCTGTGCCTTGAACGGGTGTCGGATAAACGATAACGGGGATTTCGGGCGCGCGGCGGTTTAAGGTGGTCACGACATCGCGCAAAGCCGCCGCCGCCAGGCTGGTGACGATGCCGATACATTGCGGACGGGCAGGCAACGGTTTTTTGCGTTCCGCTGAAAACGCGCCTTCCGCCTGCAATTGCGCTTTCAATCGTTCATAGGCTTCGTAAAGCTGCCCCAAACCTTTGAGCCGCACCTCATTTACGGTAATCTGAAATTCGCCCCGCGCTTCATAAATACTGATTTTTCCTGATACTTCGATATGGTCGCCTTCTTTCAAAGGCTGCGCCAAGCGCATGGCCGCACCCTTAAACATCGCGCAACGCACCTGCGCGCGGCTGTCTTTGAGCGAGAAGTAATAATGTCCGCTGGCAGCACGGGTTAGATTGGATACTTCGCCCGCAATCCACAAGCCTGCGAGATGGTCTTCCAGCAAGGCTTTGGCAAGGGCGTTGAGTTCGGATACGGAAATGGAGGAGGGCGCGAAAAGTTCGGACATTACGAAACGGAAAAAATTTGGGAAAGCTGAATTATAAGGGATTTAGAGCGATTCGTTGTATTCGTTTTCATGAAACTTGTGCCCTTTGTTTTAATATTATCAAAGCCGCATGTTCAGACGGCCTTGTCTGGGCGGGCTTGTGTTATATTATCGTTTGATTTTCGCCTCAAAAGCCGTGTGTATGCCCAAACTCCACCAAATTATCGAACGCCATTGGCAATCCCCCAATCTGTTTCTGTCTTTGCTGTTAAAACCATTGTCCAGGCTGTTTGCCAAAATTGCGGCGAAACGGCGCGATGATTTTGTTTCAGGCCGTCTGAAAAGCGAAAAATTGCCTGTGCCTGTGGTGGTGGTCGGTAATATTCATGCAGGCGGAACAGGGAAAACGCCGATAGTCGCCGCGCTGGTGTTGGGTTTGCAGGAAAAGGGCGTTAAGGTCGGCATCATCAGCCGAGGTTACGGGCGCAAGAGCAAGGCGGTTCATGTATTGAATACAGCCAGCAGCGCGGCAGATGCAGGGGACGAGCCTTTGCTGCTGTTTCGCCAAACCGGTGCGCCGACGACAGTAGGCAGCAGCCGTGCAGAAGCAGGCAGGGCATTGCTTGCGGCGCATCCGGAGCTTGAATTGATTGTGGCCGACGACGGCTTGCAACATTATGCCCTGCAACGCGATATGGAAATTGCCGTATTTCCTGCAACAGATACTGGACGCACCAATTTGGATTTACTGCCCAACGGCAGTTTGCGCGAACCTTTGTCTCGGTTGGCTTCCGTTGGTGCGGTTGTCGTCAGCGGGGGACAAGCAGATATGGCATTCAGGCCGTCTAAAAATATGTTTGCCAGCCATATTGAAACAGGGCAGATTTACCGTTTGAACAGGCCGTCTGAAAAATTGGATTTGGCGGGTTTGGGAAATCAAACCGTCGCCGCCGTCGCCGGTATCGCCAAGCCGGAGCGTTTTTTCAATACGTTGCGAAGCATGAATATCGCTTTGAAACAAACCGTTGCCTTGCCTGATCATGCAGATATTACGGCAGCGGATTTGCCGGACGCAGATGTGGTGATTATGACGGAAAAGGATGCGGTCAAATTTTCAGACGGCCACGGCCTGAATCATGTGTGGGTCTTGCCTGTTTATGCGATAATTGAGCCGGACTTAGCGGCGTTTGTATCCGCGAATGTTTCAATCTAAATGCTTATAGATGTTTCACAGATGTTTTAAAGATGATCTTCAAACTACGCGATAGGAATAAATCATGAAGTTAAAATATTTGTTGGTCGCTTGTGCAACTTTATTTGTATCCACTCAAAGTCTGGCTGCTAAACCAAGTGATGAATCTGCAATGAAATGGTTGGAGATTCAAGGGATAAGCAATAATTATAGCGAGAAAGTGCAACGTTCTTTGGAGATGGTGAATAAAGAGGACAATGAGCGCTTGTTAACGATGACACCCAAAGCTCAAAAAGCGCAGATGCAGGCGGTCATCAGTCGTTATATGAAAAACATGCAAGACGATTTGAGCCGCCCTGAGTTGAAAAAACAATGGCTGGATGAAGAAAAGCGTGCCGTACAGAAAGTATTTACACAAGAAGAAGTGGATGTGCTCAACCGCTTCTTCTCTTCCCCTCGTGGCAAGGGTATTTTGAAAAAAATCAATCATCTCAGACAGAATGGCGGAGATATTGACAATGTGCTGAGCCAAGCAGACGTGGATAGCATAGTAAAAGTATTTGAGCATGGGGCCGGTAAGTCTGCATTTGAAAAGATGGAACGTTTCGATAAATTGAATGATGAGATTGTTGAAAAGACAATGAGCAACAACTATATCAACGCAAGCAGGAAATATACGCCCGCTTTTGAGGCACAAACGCGTGATATTTTGTGCAAGGGCAATAAACATTCTTCGGAATGTGCCAAATAATGTGCAGGCCGTCTGAAAATATTGATATTTATTAAGTAGGTAGAAAAAATGAAATTGAAAACTTTATTGTTGCCTTTTGCTGCTTTGGTCTTGTGTGCCAATGCGTTTGCCGCGCCGCCCAGTGATGCGTCGCTGGAAAAATGGTTAAATACGCAGCATTATGAGCAAGATATTGAGATAATTTTGAATGAGATTTTTCAAGAGGGATTTAAACCGCTTTCCGATACCTTGGTGGCTGAAGTCTCCAAAGAAAAAAAGGGAGAAGTAGAAAAAGCAGTTGTTCGTTATCGGGATATTGTTGTAAAGGAGGCGTTTACGCCTGAATTGAAACAGAGCATCCGCAACCGATTGTTGAAAAGTGCTAAAGCATCACTTACCCAAAAAGAAGTCGATGCTATGATTGCCAATCCGTCCAGTAAGGCTGTTGAGTCTTTCCTTGATAAGAATATGGGCGGGCTGGAAGAATTATTGCCGAAAAAAATACAGGAAGCTGCAGATCGGCATAAGCCTGAGTTTATCAAAGAATGGAGGCGGATTGCTTGCGGTGGCAAAAATCCTGAGCCAGTTTGTGCAAAATCTGATTCAAGTAGCAAGCGATAACTTCGAACTGTCCGAATCATTTCAGACGACCTTGATATAACTACCGAAAGTAAACCCCATGGAAAAAAAATTCTTAGACATCCTCGTTTGTCCTGTGACCAAAGGCAAACTCGAATACCATCAAGACAAACAGGAATTGTGGAGCCGTCAGGCAAAGCTCGCTTATCCGATTCGTGACGGCATCCCTTATATGTTGGAAAACGAAGCGCGCCCGTTGAGCGAAGAGGAACTGAAAGCATGACCGAATTTGTCGTATTGATTCCGGCGCGGTTGGATTCTTCACGTCTGCCGGGAAAGGCTTTGGCTGATATTCACGGTAAACCGATGGTTGTTCGCGTTGCCGAGCAGGCGGCGAAAAGCAAGGCAGCGCGTGTTGTCGTTGCCACCGACCATCCCGATATTCAGACGGCCTGTCAGGCGCATGGTGTCGAAGTAGTCATGACTTCCAATCAACACGAAAGCGGTACAACGCGCCTTGCCGAAGCGGCCAATACGCTGAAACTGCCGCAGCATCTGATTGTTGTGAACGTACAAGGCGACGAGCCTTTAATCGATCCCGAGCTCATCAACCGTACAGCCGAAGTTTTGGTTGAAAACAATGTGCAAATGGCGACTGCCGCCCACGAATTGCACGATTTTGACGAGTTTATGAATCCTAACGTCGTCAAAGTCGTCCTCGATAAAAACCGCAACGCCATCTATTTCAGCCGCGCCCCGATTCCTTATCCGCGCGATGTGATGCGTGCCGAAAAACGCGAATTGCCTTCCGAAACAGCCGTTTTGCGCCACATCGGCATTTATGCCTATCGTGCAGGTTTCCTGCAACGCTATTCGGAAATGGATGTTTCTCCTTTGGAAACCATCGAATCGCTGGAACAGTTGCGCGTCCTGTGGCACGGTTATCCGATTGCTGTTGAAATCACCCAAGAAGCGCCTGCTGCAGGTGTGGATACGCAGGAAGATTTGGACAGAGTACGTGTTGCGTTTAAAGCTTAAGGCCGTCTGAAAGGAAAAGACATGAATGATTTCCGCCATTTGAGCCGTGAAGAACAAAAATTGCTTGCCGACGTGGCGAAGCTGGTAAGAGAAGACGAACAAGAATTTAACTATGACATGCTGAAAATAGAAGCGCCAGAGCAGGCAAGCGGCGAGTTTTGGTTCCGCATGGCAGAAATGCTCAGCACTTTGCCGCCCAACCAGTCGTTGGACTTGCGTATGAACGGCGGGCGCTTGACCGTTGCCGTATCGATTTTGTCGGTATTGCTGCAAGACAATCCGGATGTTCCTCAGCTTTGGGCACAAAAAATCATTGCGCTCAACTATTTGGCTCATGGTCATCAAACCCGTGCAATCGGTTTGGCACAACAGCCGGACAAAGCGGCCGAAGCCAACGAGGAAGAATATTTGGCGAAAGCCTTATCGCAAAACTTGCTTTCCACTTTGAAAGACGCGATAGAGCGATTCCCCGAAGACGCATGGTTTATCGAAATGCGCGATGATGCATGGAAGCATTTCGGCCCGAAAGAGGCCGTCTGAAGTTTTGAACGATAAACACAAGCCGTGTAAAATTATCTGAACATTAAATCCGTCAACCAAAAGGACTCATCATGAAAGTATTATTGTTGGGCGCGCCAGGCGCCGGCAAAGGCACACAGGCTCAATTCATCACTGCTGCATTCGGCATTCCTCAAATTTCTACCGGCGACATGCTCCGCGCTGCCATCAAAGCAGGCACTCCGCTGGGTTTGGAAGCAAAAAAAATCATTGATGAAGGCGGTTTGGTACGCGACGACATCATTATCGGCATGGTTAAAGAGCGCATTGCCCAAGACGACTGCAAAAATGGTTTCCTGTTTGACGGTTTCCCACGCACATTGGCACAAGCCGAAGCCATGGTTGAAGCCGGTGTGGATTTGGATGCCGTGATTGAAATCGATGTGCCTGACAGCGTGATTGTCGACCGCATGAGCGGTCGCCGCGTGCATTTGGCTTCCGGCCGTACTTACCACGTTACCTACAATCCGCCTAAAGTCGAAGGCAAAGACGACGTAACCGGCGAAGACTTGATTCAACGCGACGACGACAAAGAAGAAACCGTGAAAAAACGCCTTGCCGTTTACCACGAGCAAACCGAAGTTTTGGTTGATTTTTACAGCAAACTGGAAGGCGAACACGCACCTAAATACATCAAAGTTGACGGCACTCAACCGGTAGAAGCCGTGAAAGCCGAAGTATTGAAGGGTTTGGGCAAATAAGTTTTGCCAAAGTAAAATCATAAGGCCGTCTGAAAAAATATTTTCAGACGGCCTTTGCTGTTATATAAAGGTTAATAATCTCTGTTATTTGAGTTAATAGCGATAATGGCCACTATTATTAGTTTTAATAAGAAAAGTAAGCCACCTATTGCAAATGGAAGTACGGCGAGGCATAGAAGAAATGTAAGCATGATAGTTATCCCAGTTGTTTTAATTGATAGTCTGCAATACTACGTTATTCGTAGTAAATAATCAAGAAAAATATACGAAATTCGTAACTTTGATTTTTAGGATAGAAGTTATGAGTTTACAAGAAATTTTTACAAGGCGATTTAAGGAAGCAAGAAAAGCAAAAAATTTGACGCAGGAGAAACTGGGACTGGCGATAGGGTTAGATGAGTTTGTGGCAAGTACGCGTATTAATCGCTACGAGAAAGGAAATCATCAGCCTGATTTGAATACTTTGCAGAAAATTGCTGAAGTATTGGAAGTTCCACCAGCCTTTTTTTTCAGTGATGATGAATTTTCTGTAAAAATTTTAGATTTATATAAGAATAATTAAGGTGTGTTGTGATGAGGCCGTCTGAAAAAATATTTTCAGACGGCCTTTCGTGTACAAAAGCTGTTAAAATCGAAGCTATAACCGTTTATCCGCAGGCATCTTATGAATCCCTTGATCTCCGACTTCCAAACTCAGCAACAACGCACTCCCGTTATCGTCGCCCTTGATTTTGCCAACGAAAAAGATACGCTCGGATTTGTCCGCAATCTTGACCCGACACTGTGTCAAATCAAAATCGGCAAAGAGCTGTTTACCGCAACCGGCCGTAATTTAGCGGAAAGCTTAATCAATCAAGGTTTCAAACTTTTCCTCGATTTGAAATACCACGATATTCCCCACACAGTCGCACAGGCCTGTAAAGTTGCCGCCGATATGGGCGTTTGGATGGTCGATATGCACGCTTCCGGTGGCCGCCGCATGATGGAAGCCGCAGCAGAAGCCGTTGCCGGATATCAAACCAAGCCGCTCTTGATCGGCGTAACCGTGTTGACCAGTATGGAACAAAGCGACTTGGCAGAAATCGGTTTGAACATCGCCCCTGAAGAACAAGTTATCCGCTTGGCGAAACTGGCGCAAAGTTCAGGCTTGGACGGCGTGGTATGTTCCGCTCAAGAAGCTGCACCATTGCGCCGCGAATTGGGGCAGGATTTTGTCTTGGTCACACCGGGTATCCGCTTGGACGTTGCAGGCAATAATGACGACCAACGCCGTATTATGACACCGGCCGAAGCATTGGCTGCCGGCTCAACCTATTTGGTAATGGGCCGTCCGGTAACCAAAGCTGCCGATCCGGTAGCCGTATTGCGCGAAGTCAATCGAGTAGCCAACGCTTAAGGCCGTCTGAAGTATGAAGACGATTGTGATTGGTGCGACAGGCGCAACAGGAAAATCCTTGTTGCCTTTACTTGCAACCAGTTCAGAGGTTGAGTCTATCGACTGCTTCGGTCGCAGACATCCTGATTTTACCCACCAAAAGCTAAATAGCCATCAGATTGATTTTTCTAAGCCTGATGATTGGCGCGAAGAAGTGCAGGGCGATGTATTGTTTGCCTGCTTGGGAACAACTCTGAAAGCGGCTGGCAGTAAAGAAGCGCAATGGGCAATCGATTATGAGGCAAATCTTGAATTTGCCAAAGCCGCACGAGAAAACGGCGTGAATACTTTGGTTTTGGTTTCCGCTTCCGGTGCAAATTCTGCTTCGCGCCTGTTTTATCAAAGGATGAAGGGCGAATTGGAACAAGCAATTATCGCTTTGAATTTTCCGCACCTTATGATTTTCCGCCCGCCCTTATTGATTCGTCCGAATAGCGATCGATTGGGTGAGAAAATAGCCGAACGGATTTTGCATGGATTCGACCGTATCGGCCTGATGAAAAGCCAACGTCCGCTTGCTGTCGAAAAATTGGCGCAAGCCATGCTGAAAGCGGCGTTGTTGTCATATCATGAACAGGCGTCGTACTCGAAAAACCATATGCAGGTATATGGGCCTCAAGATATTTTTAGGCTGTTAGATCAATAAATCTGATAACAAGCCTTACGCAAAGATTTTAATGGAGCCAGTATGGTAACCAAGTTCCAACAAGAAACCCTTAAATCACGTTTTGCACAAGCCAAAGTCCTTGTTGTCGGCGATGTGATGCTCGACCGCTATTGGTTTGGCGATGTGTCCCGCATTTCTCCTGAAGCCCCTGTGCCGGTGGCGAAAATCGCCCGTATCGACCAGCGGGCGGGCGGGGCGGCAAACGTTGCGCGCAATATTGCCTCATTGGGCGGTAAAGTAGGGCTGTTGTCCGTGAGCGGCGATGACGAAGCTGCAGATGCACTGGATGCGTTGATGGCGCAAGACGGTGTTTCTTCCTATCTGATGCGCGACAAGCAGATTGCGACTACTGTCAAACTGCGCGTTGTTGCTCGCAACCAGCAGCTTATCCGACTTGATTTTGAAGAATTACCTCATCGTGAAGTGTTGGAACAAATCAAACATCAATTTCGTGAAGTGTTGCCTGAATACGATGCCATTATTTTTTCAGATTACGGCAAGGGCGGTTTGTCGCATATTTCCGATATGATTGATTGGGCGAAACAGGCCAGTAAACCCGTTTTAATCGACCCGAAAGGCGATGATTATGAAAAATATGCCGGCGCTACGCTGATTACGCCTAACCGTGCAGAATTGAAAGAAGTGGTGGGCAGTTGGAAAAACGAAAACGATTTGACCGAAAAAGCCCAGAATCTGCGCCGTCATCTTGATTTGACCGCGATTTTGTTGACCCGAAGCGAAGAAGGTATGACCTTGTTTAATGAGGGCGAGCCGATTTATCAGCCTACACGAGCCCAAGAAGTCTATGATGTATCCGGTGCGGGCGATACCGTTATTGCCGGAGTGGGCTTGGGTTTGGCCGCTGGTTATACCATGCCTGAAGCGATGCACCTTGCCAATACTGCGGCAGGTGTTGTCGTGGCGAAACTTGGTACGGCGGTTTGCTCGTTTGCCGAATTGACCAAGGCATTGGAAGAGCAATAATTGCTGTTTCAGACGGCCTTAAAACCTAAAGGCCGTCTGAAAATACAGTTGGAAAATAATCCAGACAGCAAAGTTTTTATTTTCAGACGGCATGATTTCTTCAAGGTCGTCTGAAAAATCAAAATAAAGGAAATTCATTATGACCATTATCGTAACAGGCGCGGCCGGCTTTATCGGCAGCAACATCGTCAAAGCACTTAACCAACGCGGTATTACCGACATTGTTGCCGTCGACAATTTAAGCAAAGGCGAAAAATTTAAAAACCTTGCCGAGTGTGAAATTGCCCATTATCTCGATAAACACGAATTTATCCGCCAAGTGCGCGGCCATCTTCTGCCTTACGACGATATTGAAGCTGTTTTCCATGAAGGTGCATGTTCCGATACCATGAATCATGACGGCCTTTACATGATGGACAACAACTACCAGTACACGCTCGACCTCTTGGACTGGTGTCAGGATGAACGCATTCCGTTCCTTTATGCTTCCAGCGCTGCCGTATATGGCAAGGGCGAAATTTTCCGCGAAGAGCGCGAACTGGAAAAACCACTCAATGTATATGGCTACTCTAAATTCTTGTTTGACCAAGTATTGCGCCGCCGCATGAAAGAAGGTCTGACAGCTCAAGTTGTCGGCTTCCGCTACTTCAATGTTTACGGACAACAGGAACAGCACAAAGGCCGTATGGCATCCGTCGCCTTCCACCATTTTCATCAATACCGCGAGCATGGCTATGTTAACCTGTTTGGCGCCAATGACGGCTACGGCAACGGCGAGCAAACACGCGACTTTGTCAGCGTAGAAGACGTTGCCAAAGTTAACCTTTACTTCTTCGATCATCCCGAGCTTTCAGGCATCTTTAATCTCGGTACAGGCCGCAGCCAACAATTTAACGAACTTGCCGCCGCAACCGTCAACGCCTGCCGTGCGGCCGAAGGAAAGCCTGAAATGAGTTTGAAAGAGTTGGTTGAAGAAGAACTTATCCGTTATATCCCATTCCCAGATGTACTCAAAGGCAAATATCAGAGCTTTACTCAAGCGGATATTACCAAGCTGCGCGAAGCCGGGTATAAAGAAGAATTCTTGGATGTAAAACAAGGCGTCAGCCGTTACGTTAAATGGATGTTGGAGAACTTGGTTTAATCCCTTTGCTTGAATGAGGAAAGGCCGTCTAAAAAAGGGTTTTCAGACGGCCTCATCATTTGGGGAGATTTTAAAATTAGAAATTTACTTTTCTTTAATGAAAATTGGAATAGTATTTTCAAAACTCATGTTTTATAAAAGACTTAGCCTATCAGGGGGGGATCTGCTGGGGTATTGGTTGATTACTTTTCTAAAAGCGGTCGGGATAATTAGATGTGAATGGGTATAAATAGGCTAAGGTTATGGCCAGTAAAAATGACTGAAAGTTCTTGTTTTGTAGATTGTAATAGATAAAAAAATAACCGCTTAAAAGCGGTAAATGGTGCCCGGAGCCGGAATCGAACCGGCACGGCCGGTTTAGGGCCGACGGATTTTAAGTCCGTTGTGTCTACCTATTTCACCACCCGGGCGTAGACAATAAATTGAGAGATTGGAGGCGGGGGCGCGGATTTGAACCGGCCTGTATAAGGGTTGCACCCCTTATAGCATAAACACTCTGCCACCCCGCCATAAAATGGATGGAGGCGAGAGTCGGAATCGAACCGGCGTAGACGGATTTGCAATCCGCTGCATAACCACTTTGCTATCTCGCCAAATAAACTGCTTTGGAGTGTCTGTAGTATTGAAACTGGAGCGGGAAACGAGTCTCGAACTCGCGACCTCAACCTTGGCAAGGTTGCGCTCTACCAACTGAGCTATTCCCGCGTATTCGGATGCATGATTTAATGGAGCGGGAAACGAGTCTCGAACTCGCGACCTCAACCTTGGCAAGGTTGCGCTCTACCAACTGAGCTATTCCCG